>CAYUXG010000008.1:0-15158 GCA_964448735.1 uncultured Nitratifractor sp.
AAAAAAACTCAGCCCCTTCTAATCCCATACGTTCTACACTTAGAGTAAGTATTTTCAGGAGGTTCAATGAATACGCAAAAGGTGATTTCTGGCTTCTTCTTTATCTTGGCGATGACCGTCAACTTCGGTTTCTTCTACGGTGATCCGGCCAACCTGGAGTACCACAGTGCCTACGAGCTCTTCGCCGCCATCGTGGTCAACCTCATCGCGACGATCCTCAAGCTCGGCGACAAGACGCAGCTGGGCTCCGTGCTTCTGGCCACCAGCCTCGTCGCGGATATTCAGCTCATCGCTTCCGCTACAGTCTGGGCCTTCGCCGTTTATGTTTCCAAAAATGTGGGACTCGAGAGTGCCGTGGCGATCATCTCCCTCTCCGGCGGCGCCCTGATCGCCAACTTCGTCTCCGTTTTGCTTTTCATCGGAGATACGCTCAAATCCAAGCGCTAATCGGCCATGGATTCGAGCAACACCATCTGGATCATCATCCGCCGGATGAGGATCCCCTTTTTAGTCATCATCGTCACCTTCGCCATCTCCATTTTGGGGTTGACGCTGATTCCCGGCATGGACGATCAGGGGCATCCCTACAAGATGACCTTCTTCGATGCCTTCTACTTCGTCAGTTACATGGCTTCGACCATCGGGTTCGGCGAAGCTCCCTACAGCTTCACCTATCCTCAGAGGATGTGGGTCTCCGCCTGCATCTATCTCACCGTCATCGGATGGTTCTACGGCATCGGTAGCATCGTCGCGCTTGTGCAGGACAAACGGCTTGCCCGAGAGATCGATTTGGCCCGCTTCCGCAACAAGATCGCCGGACTGAGAGAGCCTTTTACCATCATCCTCGGCTACAACAACATTACCCACAGGATCATCGACTGGCTCAACGACGAAGGGATCCGTGTCGTCGTCGTCGATCGGGATGAAGAGAAGATTACTGCGCTCGAATTGGAAAATTTCATTCCCGAAGTTCCCGCCTTGACTGCAGATGTCACCCATCCGGAGACCCTCAAGATGGCGGGAATCCACAAACGCAACTGCCAAGCGGTCGTCTCCCTCTTCGAAGACGATGTCAAAAATACCAAAATCGCCCTGCTGTGCCGACTCCTCAACAAACGCATCAAACTGGTCATCAAATCCACCACCCGCACCCAGAGTGAACATTTGAAAAACCTCGGGGTGCGATACATCGAAGATCCTTTCCTTTTTGTCTCCAATCGCCTCTACCTGGCATTGACCTCTCCGAGCCTATGGTTGCTGGAGATGTGGATATTCGGCCATATCCTCAAAATTCGAGAGCGCGAAGAGCTCCCCAAGGGGCATTACATCATCTGCGGCTACGGACGGATGGGCCACGCGCTGGAACGAGCTTTCAAAAAGGCCCAAATCTCCTACTCCTACATCGACATCAAATCCACTCAGTACAAGGAGGAGAAATCAAGCGCCGTCTTCGGCGATGCGGAGGATTACCGTCTCTTGATGGAAGCCGGGGTCAAGGAAGCTGCCGCCATCATCGCCGCGACCAAAGACGATCTGATTAACCTCACGATTCTCTCGACGGCCAAAAAGCTCAATCCCCACATCTATACCATCGGCAGGGAAAATACGATCGACGACGTAACGATTTTCCGCTCCGCACGGATCAACCGCATCTACATCCTGGAGATGATTCTCGCCGAATTTACCTACCTTTTCATCGCCCGTCCGTTAGCGTATCGCTTCGTACGCCTACTGCATACTAAAGACGAAAAGTGGGGGCGCCGGGTCGTGGAGAAGATGCACGAAGTCCTGGGGGAGAATCCCATGCACTTCGAAATCACCCTCGACGAAGAGCACGCTTATGCTCTGGCCCGCGAACTCAAAAATGGACGACACATTACCCTAGGAGACCTGAGACGCTCCAGAGAAGATCGAAACAAAACCTACCCCATTCTCTGCCTCCTGGCCAAATGGGACGAAAAGCGTTACGAAATGATCCCGGATGATTCACTCCCCCTCGAAGAGGGCATGCGCTTGCTCATGGCATCAGACGAAGAGAGTCGCAGTGATTTCGAGTACATCGTCAACAATTACTACGAATTGGAGTACGTCCTCACCGGGAAAGGTTAAGCCTTTCTATCAGACGATCGAGATAGGGAAGCTGCGAACGCACCAGTACCCTCCTCGCCTCTTCCAACGAGAACCATCCCGCCCGATCGGCTTCGGGAAACTCTCCTTCTTTTCCGCTGTGAGGAGGCCACTCGATCCGAAAGGTGTTGGATCGAATCCGCGTGGAAGGCTCCGCCTCCACGGCCCAGATATGCAGCACCTTTGTGGAGCCTTCGAGCGTACCCAGATCGAGGAAATCTCCTTCGATTCTCTGCCCGGTCTCTTCCTCAAATTCTCGCAATGCGGCATCGAAATCCTTCTCGCCTGCTTGCACTTCTCCTTTGACGATGCTCCAGGATCGCTCTTTCTTCTTCCAATAGGGCCCGCCCATATGGATGAGATAAAGCTCCGGAACTCCTTTTCGGATTCGATAGGGAAGGATCCCTGCGCTGAGTCTCTTCATATTCCCCTCCAATGCGACCTGAGTATCTGTTTTCGGACACGCACAAGGCTATAATATATCCAAACGACAATAGGAGGTACAAGATGACGATCACAATCCATCTCGAAGGAAGCACCGAAAAGATCGGGATTTACAATCTCGATCGGCTTGAATTGGAAGGGATCGACAACGGCAACTACGATCTGGAGGACCGGGAGGATTTGGAGCGTTATCTCGAAGACGTGGATGCTCTGGTCGAAAGCGGAGAGCTGGATGCACTCGAGAGTGCCGAAGTGGTAAGCGTGCTGGATCCCGAAAATTTGCAGGAGATCCTTCTCGGCGACGGCTCCAGAGAGGAAGAAGCTCTCGAAATAGATGCCATCACCCTTCAGAATATCCCGGCGGATCGTTTTTTGCATCTGATCGAAGAGGCGGAGCCCGGAGAGATCCTCTACCTGCGCAACGAAAGAGGAGAAGGTTTCTGGGACTTTTCGGCCGAAGTGGAGGACGAGGAAGCCGATCCCTCCAAGATCTCCATGGGCTACGTCGAGTGCAGCCTGGAGCTCGACACCTACGACCTTCTGAGGGAAACCTATTACGACCGGCTCTGCGATACGTTTCTTCCGACGGAGCTTCGATACGATGAGACCCCCTTCAACCGGGATCGCCTCCTCTTCAACCCCTCCTTCATCAGCGGCACGCTTTATAAAGTCGTCCGTGACCCAGAAACAGGAACAAAAGTCTTGGAGAGACTCCCCGTCCCCACCCGGATCTTCCTTGACGAAAGCGAAGAAATCTGAATCTCTCCCTCCGAAGCGGGAGAAGATCGTCGCTTTCTTTGGTATTCTAAGCGAAAAAGAGTAAAATACCGCTCTCGTTAGTCGGGGTGTGGCGCAGCCTGGTAGCGCGCCTCGTTCGGGACGAGGAGGTCGCAGGTTCGAATCCTGTCACCCCGACCATCTACACGTTTCTATTTTCCCTTATTTTTCATTACTCGTAAATCTGGAGAACTTCCATATTCGATGTTGTAGCGCTGTAAAATCTCTTTTTGATACTTCATCGCCTCTCTTCGGTCGATGAGGATTCGGGTGCCCATCTTGTTCTGAAGGAGGATTTGGGCGCAGTTGCTTTGGGTCACTTGGCGGTAGAAGTCGGCGAAATCGACGACCTTTTTGCCGTTGACCTTCTCCACCGCCCAGTAGGCGTAGTCATAATCCCCCCGGCTCAAAGCGCTGGGAAGAACACGCAGCAACAGCACCACCTCTTTGCGTTTGGGAGTGACGAAATCCTCCACATAGGGAATCAGACTGATATGGCTGCGGGCCACTCGGACCGCAAGATTGCGCGTCAGCGGAGAGAAGACATATCCCCCCAGGATAAAGTATCGCGGCATTCGGTCGTAGTGATAGGTACCGATGAGCAAAAGCTGATCCGCTTTTTTCAGCAACGGCGCCTCCAGATGGATCTTTTTCCCGTTGCGCAAAATATCGAGGCCCACTTTCTCTCCCATCTGGTGCAGCTGTACGTAGTACTCGTAATTGGTGTACTCGTGCTGTCGAAAAGCGACGGTAGCATCCTCCTGGATGGGATGGCCGTCGATGGCGGTGATCACGTCACCCACTTTCAGGAGTTTCTGCAATCCCCCCTCTTTAAGCACCTTGTCCACCAAGACGCCGCCCTCCTGGCTGGAGAGATGATACGCCGCTTTGAGGGTGGGGTTCTCCATCGGCTGGGTCAGGACGGGAAAAGCGGGTACGCCGTCGAGTTTGCCGTCCTGGAGATCTTTGAGAAAATGCCGGATCATGATCGTAGGCACGAGATAGCTGATGTTCTGCGCTTTGGAGATGCCTTCCATCACCACGCCGACAATCTTCCCGTCGGAGATCGCGGGACCGCCGCTGTTTCCGGGATTGACCGCCGCATCGATCTGAATCGCAAGGAAGGATTCTCCGCTGTGAACGTAACGCTGGTGTTCGATCCGGGAGACCACTCCCGCCGTCACGCTCAGGGTATCGCCCCCCATGGGAAAACCGTAGACCGAAACCTTCTGCTCGATCTGAGGAAGCTTCCCGAGTTTGAGGGGTTCGATTCCTTCGAAAAAAGAAGGATCGTCCACCTTCAGCAGAGCCAAATCGAGCTGATGCGAAACCGCCTCGACGTGGGCGATGTAGCGTTTCCTCTCCCCGTAGCGCTGCACCTCGATAAAGGTACGGTTGGCTACGACGTGGGCATTGGTAAGGATCCGATGCCCTTCGATGATGGAGCCCGAACCGCTGATCTGCTGGATCGAACTGCTCCAGGGCATCGTATAGTCGGGGTTTTTGACGACGGTGTAGACTTTAACGATCGCAGAACGCAGTGTCTCGTCACGAACGGAGGATGCTGCGATGACCCAGGGGAGCAAAAAAAGAATTCCCAAACGTAACCATTGTTTTACCATCGACATTTCCACCTTGTTTTGAAATTTTGAATCTAGAAGCTATTTGCCCATTTTGTCGGAAAATTTTCCAACCAGGCCGCCGATGGCCTGCTGCAAGTCGGCCGGATAGACGACGAACTTGCTGTTCGGAGAGGTCGAGAGAGTTTTGAGCGCTTCGATGTAGCGGTCTCCTAGGAGGAAGAGCGGAGGGAGCTCCCGCTCTCCGATGGAGTTGCCGATCATTTCGATCGCCTCGGCGGAAGCCTGGGCCAGCTTGACCTGGGCCTGGGCTTCCCTTTTGGCCGATTCGAGTTTCCCGTCGGCGACGAGAATCATGGCGTTTTTCTCCCCTTCCGCACGGGTCTCCATCGCCCGGCGTTCCCGCTCGGCGGCGGCCTGTTGCTCCATCGCCTCCTGCATGGAGGGCGAAGGGGTGATATCTTGGATCTCCACGGTTTTGACCGTGATCCCCCAATCGGCCACATCGTCGATGATCTGTTCTTTGAGGCGGGCTTTGATCGTCTCCCGATTGGAGAGAGCTTCATCGAGACTCATCTCTCCGATAATGGAGCGCAGGGTCGTCATGATGAGGTTTCGGATCGCCAGTTTGAAATCCTCGACTCCGTAGAGCGCTTTCTTTGGATCGGTGATCTTGATGAAGCTCACGGCGTTGGTGATGATGACCGCGTTGTCTTTGGTGATCACCTCCTGCTTCTCCACATCGAGGATGATGTCCCGAGTCGTCATCTTGGCCCGTACGGTGTCGATGTAGGGGATGATGATGTTGAGCCCCGGCTTGAGTGTGGCACGAAATTTTCCCAAGCGTTCCACGATCCACTCCTCTCCCTGGGGAACGATCTTGATCCCCGCGATCAGCGTGACGATCACGGCGATGAGCAGGACAAGGGCGATGCTCAGACTCGGACCCAACATCAGCGACTCCTCTTTTTGACTTTGATGATCTGGCCGTAAACCTTGGCGACTTCGATCCGATCGCCGACCTTCAGAGGATCATGGGATTCCACCACCCAGCGGCGGTCTCCCAGTACGGGAAGTTCGAACTCCGCCCGGTAGCGCCCCTGGCCCAAATCTTCGGTCACGACCCCCGGGATATGGGCATGCTCTCCCTCCGCCTGACCGACGCTCGAGCGCCAAGTTCGCCGGAAATAGCCGAACCATGCCGCCAGCAGCAATACGGAAAGGCCCGTCCAGAGATAGAGCTGGGTGGAAAAAAGCGGCTGGAAGAGATAGTCTGCAAACCCCACGATGACCGCGGCAATGCCCAGCCAGATGATGACGAGACTCGGTATGACAATCTCGGCGGCGATGAAGATGATGCCCAGCACCACCCAGTGCCACCAGAGAATCGTCTCGTTCAGCCACGCCACGATTCACCCTTGCCATCGTTCATCAATAGGGCTCGACACTGACGACGCGATCACCCTGACGTACGATACGGACTCTCTGTCCGACGGCAAAATTCGTCCCTTTGGCGACGACGACGACATGGCGTCCATTGTTCAGGCGAACCGTCAGCTCCGCCGCATTGGCACTGGCCACCTGATTCCCCACATAGGCTCCGGCCAAACCTGCACCCAACGTCGCCAGATCTTTTCCTCTGCCGTGACCGATCTGGTGACCGAGCACCGCACCGATCGCCGCGCCCACGAGAGTGCCGGCACCCGTATCTTGCACACGTACGTAACGGACGGACTGCACGGTCCCGACATCATAGGTCGAGACATACTGCGTCGATTGGGGTGTGACTACATTGCCTCCCATCGGCATCATGGGGCTGCATCCCGTAACGAAAAGGGTTCCGGCACTCAATACCGCTGCATAGATGACTTTCTTCATTTCTTTCCTCCATCATTTTTAAAATTGCTCTATTTTAATAGGAAATGTTTAACCGAAAACTACAAAAATGTGGAAATGATAGAGGGGAATCTCTTCAAGAGAGAGTGTGCAGACGTCTCCAGACCTCCAGGGCTTGACGGTGCTCCGCCACATCGTGGCAGCGGACGATGCTCGCCCCCTCTTGGACTGCCTTGAGATGGATCGCCAGAGTTCCGGGCAAGCGCTCCTCCGTCGGGGCAGGAACGATGCGGTCGATCATCGATTTTCGGCTCGCGCCGATGAGCAAGGGGCAGCCGTGATGCAAAAAGGTCGCATGGTTGCGCAAAAGCTCGAGATTATGCTCCAGGGTTTTGCCGAAACCGATGCCCACGTCCAAAATGATCCGCTCCCGCGGCACGCCCAGCGCTTCGCAACGCTCGATCCGCTCGGCGAAAAAGGCATCGACCTCCGCCGTGACGTCTTCGTAGCAGGGGTTTTGCTGCATGGTGCGAGGAGTCCCCTGCATATGCATGATGCAGTAGCGTGCACCATACTCCGCCGCCACCCGCACCAGATCTTCATCCAAAGCCCCGGCGATGTCGTTGACCAAACCGAAACCGCTGCGCAGAGCGTACTCGGCCACTTCGGGCGTGGTCGTATCGATACTGAAGAGCACCTTTTCATAAAGACGAGACTCCTTCACGGCGTCGCAAATCCCCCGCAGCCGATCCAATTCCTCCGCCGCCGGCACGGGCTCGGAACCGGGTCGGGAAGAGACGGCGCCGATATCCACGATCTGTGCCCCCTCTTCGATCATCTGTTCGATCCTCTCGATCGCCGCGGCTCCTCGAAAACGGCTCCCGCTATAAAAACTGTCGTCGTTGGCGTTGAGCACTCCCATGATCTGCACCGGATCTTGCGGCTCTTTCAAAAACCCCTTCAGCCGGGCAGCGACCTCCCGCAGGCCAAAAGGCTGGGCCAGCTCTTTGCGTGCCAGGGTAAGGAGCTGGCTCCGGGTGGCGATGAGCAGGGCGTCCACCCGCTCCTTTTCGCAGGTGATCACCCCGCTGGGGACGGCCAAATCGGCTCCGACACTCAGAGCATCCTGCTTCAGAATATTGGCCGCCGGAGTGCGGAGATCCCGGATCATGATCCAGAGGGTCTCCATCTTCCGGGCCATGATACGGATCCCACCGCTTTGCACTCCCAGCTCTTTCAGCAGCTTCTCCCGTTCACTAACCGTTCCGAGGCGGTAGATTTTCATCGCATCCTCCGGGGTTTTTTCTTTTTGGCCAGCAGTTTGAGCAGCACGCCGGTGAGGACAAAGGCAGGAGGCGATCCCACATCCAGTGCCCGGATCGAATCTCGGAAAAGATCGAGGCTTCGCTCGTCGAAATCGTACTCTGTGCTCGCGATCGCCGCTTTGACGAGGCGCTCGATGATCTCCTTCGCCCGTGCCGCGTCGAGCCGACCCTCCTTTTGGACAAAGTCGTAGACGGAGCGGATATCGAGCGTGGCAAGGTCCAGATCCGGCATCTCCTCTTCGACGCGTTCGATCCGATGGACGATGGGCAGGCGGGAACGGATCGTCGGTAGGATCTCCGCCTTGCTGCGAAAGAGCAGAACAAACTCCTTCTTCGGGGGCGGCTCTTCGATCACTTTGAGCAGCTTGTTCTGCACGATTTCGCTGAAGTGATCGGCACCCAAGAGAATGAGCTGACGTTCCTCGCTGGCGAGATAAGCTTTTTCGATCGCCAGGGCTGCATCCTGCACCAGGAAGTTGCCCTCTTTGATAAAAGGAAGAAAACCCACCCCCTCCTCGGTGCAGCGCCGGGCGAACTCTTCCTTGATCTTCTCCGGCTCCCGGGTGAGGACGATTTGGCTGACAAGCTCCATCGTTCGATCCCTCACCCCGTCGTGATCTCGTTGAAGAGTACCGCTTCGAGCGTCCGGTCGAAGAGCCGATAGAGCTGGAGCAGTTTGATATCCAGCAGGGGATCCGTCCCGCTGAGGGAGAAGCTTCCGGGGACCTGATCGTCCAGGAGCCAGAGGAAATTCTCTTCGCTCCGATAGGCCAGCTTAGTATAGACCGGGTCCCCTTCGCCGATGTACCAGAGAAAATATCCATTGGGGAAGGAGATCGAAAGCATATCCTCAAGAAGCTCGATCTCATGGGTCTGTTCCAGGCTTCTTATCCCCGGGAAGATCGACTCCAGAGGATAGAAAGGGAAGTAGGGGCGCTTGTTCCCGGGGCGGTTGACCGTCGCGAGGATGTAGCGTCCGAACCACTCTCGCCGTTCATCGGTGAGGATCAGCACCGTCTGCCCTTCCGCAATCCTGTCCACGGCGCTGCGTACCAGCGGCGTCCAGTCGAAACGGAACTCCTCCATCCAGCTGAAGTCGGAGCGCTCCTCGCGGATCGCCCGAAGCGTCCACTCCAGAAGCTGCTGCATCGTCCTACTTGTCCAACTCGTAGGCGTCGTGGAGGACCCGCACCGCCAACTCTCCGTACTTCTCGTCGATGATCATGGAGATTTTGATTTCGCTGGTGGAGATCATTTCGATGTTGATATTGTTTTGCGCCATGGTGCTGAAGGCTTTGGCGGCGATCCCGCTGTGGGATTTCATCCCCACCCCCACGATCGAGACTTTGCACACCTCTTCGTCGTAGTCGGCGCTGCCGAACTCTCCGCCGAAACTTCCGATCACCTCCTTGGCACGCTCCAGTTCGCTATGAGGTACGGTAAAGCCCAGGTTGGTCGTCCCCTCTTTGCTGGCGTTTTGGATGATCATATCCACGTTGATCTGCTCCTGGGCCAGTTTGTTGAAGATCTCCGCCGCGATGCCGGGGCGATCGGCCACGTCCCGCAGGGAAACCCGCGCCTGATTTTTATCCAGAGCGATTCCGCTCACCAGTACCTCTTCCATCGTTTCATCCTCCTCTGCGATAATCGTGCCCGGTCCGTCGCTGAACGAACTCTTGGCGATAATTTTGACTCCCATCTTCTTGGCCAGCTCCACGGAGCGATTCTGCAGCACCTTCGCCCCCAGGCTAGAGAGCTCCAGCATTTCGTCGTAAGAGATCGTATCGAGCTTTTTGGCCTTGGGTTCGATCCGGGGATCGGTGGTATAAACGCCGTCCACGTCGCTGTAGATTTCGCAGGCATCGGCTTTGAGCGCTCCCGCTAGGGCCACGGCGCTCAGATCCGAACCTCCCCGCCCCAGCGTCGTCACTTCGCCGTGGCGGTTGATCCCCTGAAAACCGGCGACGATGACGATTTTGCCCTTTTTCAGTTCCTGCTCGATCGCTTCGGTGCGGATCGATTCGATCCGGGCGTAGGTATGGGCATCGTCGGTGCGGATTCCCGCCTGCCGGCCCGTCAGCGCCACGGCAGGGAAGCCCATCTCCTGAAGGGCGATCGCCAAGAGCGAAGCCGTTACCCGCTCGCCCGAACTCAGTAGCATATCCATCTCCCGCCGGGAAGGAGTTTTGGAAAAATAGTGGGCATATTCGATCAGTTTGTTGGTCTCTCCGCTCATGGCGGAGACCACCACGACGAGATCGTTGCCCTCCTCTCTCGCTTTGGCGACCCGCCGGGCGACGTTCTCGATGCGTTCCAGGCTTCCGACGCTGGTTCCGCCGTACTTTTGCACAATCAACATCTACAACAATCCTTCCTTGATGAAATAATCGATCACCTGCCGATAGACTCTGCGCTTGAAAAAGGTGATCCGTTGGAAGAGCTCTTCCATCGTGACGTAGCGGTACTCTTCGAACTCCGGAGTTTCAAAGGCTTCGAGGTCGATCTTCGCACCCTCTTTGAGCCGGACCAGAAAATACTTCTGACGCTGCCCTTTGAAGGGATAGCGCCGGAGGTTTTTCGTCTTTTTTGGAAAATCGTAGCTGATCCACTCGGGATATTCGGCGAGGATCTCCACTTCGTCCGTACCGATCTCCTCTTTGAGTTCCCTCAAGAGGGCCGTCTCCACCGACTCGTCGGGATCGATCCCCCCCTGGGGAAACTGCCAACCCCGCCGCATCCCTTTGCGGCGGGCGATCATGAACTCACACTTTTCCGGATAGTCCGACGAGAGTACAATGGCCGCCACATTGGGACGATATTCCGTATATTTTTCCATTGTCTACTCTTTGACGAACGGCCCCTTCGATCGTTCATCGGGGCCGTAATAAATTTAGTTAATATTTTATCGAAAAAGCGATTACAGACGTTTGAAAAATCCTCCCAAAAGAGAAAAATGCTTCTTTATATCCACATTCCCTACTGCGACTCCAAATGCCACTACTGCGCGTTCAACTCCTACGTCGATCGCTTCGATACCCGCAGGAGCTACATGGAGGCTCTGCGACGACAACTTCGCTTCGAACTGGAACGTTTCGATGCAAAGAAGGCCGGGATCGAAACCCTTTTCATCGGAGGCGGCACGCCCAGCACGGTCGCACCCGAACTTTACGCTCCTCTCTTCGAAGATCTCCGTCCCTACCTCGCTCTCGACGCGGAGATCAGCACGGAGGCCAACCCCAACTCCGCCACGTCCCGCTGGCTGGAGGGGATGAAGGCTCTGGGGGTCAACCGCGTCAGCTTCGGCGTGCAGAGCTTCGACGCCGACAAGCTCAAACGACTGGGGCGGGCCCACTCCCCCAACCAGGCGATTCAGGCGATAGAACGTGCTGCGGAAGCAAATTTCGAGCGAATCTCCCTCGATCTCATCTACAACTGCGCGGGAGACGACCGAAAGCTGCTGGAAGCGGACCTGCAACAAGCCTTTTCCCTTCCGATCACCCACCTCTCCGCCTACGAACTCACCATTGAATCGGGCACCCTTTTCGAAAAGAGCCCTGAAGCCCGGCAAGAGGACGACCGACTGGCCCGATGGATGGCAAAGCGTATCCAACAGGGGGGATTTCCCCAGTACGAAATCTCCAATTTCGGAGAACCCTGCCGCCACAATCTGGGCTACTGGAGACTGCGCGACTACATCGGTCTGGGAGCGGGCGCCGTCGGCTTTTTGCGCGATCGCCGCTTCTACCCCGAAAGCTCCATCGACCGCTACATCGCCGATCCCCTGGCCCATCGCGTCGAAAGGCTCAGTATCGACGATTTACGGACGGAGAAGATCTTCCTCGGACTGCGCTCCCGGATCGGCATTTCCTCCGAAACGCTGCTGCCCCAGGAACGGGAACGGGCGGAACTGCTGCGACGAGAAGGCAAACTTGGTTTCGAAAACTCCCGCTACTTCAATCCCGACTTTTTCCTCGCCGACGAAATCGCCCTCTTCCTGCTGGAGTGATTTTTCGGCCAACGTTTTCTTTTTTTCGATAAAATCACTCCAAACTCCGTGCCGGCGATCTCCGGCCTTTGACAAAGGAGCCCCATGTTCGGAATGGGTTTTAGCGAAATTTTGATGATTGCGCTCGTCGCCGTTCTTTTCCTGGGACCCGACAAGCTTCCCGAAGCGATGGTGCAGGTGGCCAAATTTTTCAACAGTTTCCGCAAAACGATCAACGAAGCCAAGAGCACCTTCGAAGAGGAGCTCAACCTCAAGGAGCTGAAAGAGGAGGCTCTGAGCTACAAACGTTCTCTCGAAGAGACCACTTCCGATATCAGCGGCTTTAAAAATGCGATCCCCAATCCCGCCGACGAACTGCAAGACGCCCTCAACGTCGCCCGATCCGGCATGGACGAGAGCCGTCGCATGACCCTCGACGACGATTGGGAGGAGGAACTCGAGCCAAGTTCCAAAACACCCACCCCGACCGTAGGGAGCGATGCCTACAAAGAGTTGGCCCGCGAAGCGATGGCCAAAGCCCGAGAGCAAGAGCGCAAAGAGAGCGAATCCGACGGCCATAAGCAAAGTGCCGAAGCTTCCGACACACCCGCTCCTGTTGGCTTCAAAAACCTGCGCAGCGAATCGGAGGCCTGATGTTCGAGAGTATGAAACCCCACCTGGCGGAGCTCCGCCGACGTCTGGCGATCTCCGTCCTGGCGGTCCTTGTCGGCTTCATCGTCGCCTTTAGCTTCCACAACACCATCCTCGGCTGGGTCACCCAGCCCCTCAACGATGCCCTGGTCCAGGTGGGCAAGATCGTCGAAAAGCGCGAAATGGGGACCTGGAAAATCAAAAACAGTGAAGAGAACCGCAGCACCCCATCCGCGGGACAACACTCTGCCTCCTTGCTCACCGACCATCTCAAAAGTGCCCAAAAGCTCCAGCGATCCCTGAGCGAAGCTTCTAAAGTTGCAGGAAACCCTCGCCTTGAAAAGCTCCTGAGCGATGCGGCAAAAGCCGCCGGGGAACTCGCCCAAAAC
Source organism: uncultured Nitratifractor sp. (assembly GCA_964448735.1). Lineage (GTDB taxonomy): Bacteria > Campylobacterota > Campylobacteria > Campylobacterales > Sulfurovaceae > Nitratifractor. The sequence goes on from CAYUXG010000008.1 coordinate 13,115, forward strand.
AGCCGCATCCTACGACAGACCCTCGCCACCGAAGAGAATCTCACCCGTAAAGCGGTCAATCAAAATCTCCGGGAGAAGAGTTTCAACGGGATGATCACCACCCATCAGGTCGGCGGGGCCTTCTTCGTCGCGCTCAAGGTCTCCTTCTTCGCCGGAATCCTCATGGCGATGCCGGTGATCCTCTGGCAACTCTGGCTCTTCATCGCCCCCGGACTCTATGACAATGAAAAAAAGATGGTCCTACCCTTCGTCGTCGGCGGTTCGGTCATGTTCATCCTCGGGGTGCTTTTCGCCTACTATGTGGTGACGCCGTTTGGCTTCCAGTTCCTCATCACCTTCGGCTCCTTCCTCTACACGCCGCTGATCAATATCGAAGATTACGTGGGATTCTTCACCAAGATCATGATCGGCTTCGGGATCGCTTTCGAATTGCCCGTCTTTGCCTATTTCCTCGGTCTGCTGGGGCTGATCACCGACAAGACGCTCAAAGACTACTTCAAGTACGCCATCGTCATCATCTTCCTCGTCGCCGCCTTCCTTACGCCGCCGGACGTCCTGACCCAGCTGCTCATGGCCGGACCGCTGATCCTGCTCTATGGCCTCTCGATTCTTATCGTCCGATGGGTCAACCCCTATAAACCGGAGGAAGACGAGGACGAAGAGGACGGAGATCGCACGGATGAGTCGGCTCCCAAAGGAAACGAACCTCCTCCCCCTCCCTCCGATGGAGGAGAGAGTCTTCCGCTCCCTGAAAGCGCCGAAGAAGAGGAAAATGCCCAAGAGCCGTCGGAAGATCTTGACGACGAATTCGAGAAGGCCGAGAAAGAGTTCGAAGAGCTGGAGAAAGGAAAGAAGGAGTGACCTCCGATCCCCGGGATCTACTGACAGACTCCTACGACTATTCCCTGCCGTCCCAACTCATCGCGACTTCCCCCGCAACGCCCGCCGACAGCGCCCGGCTCCTCGTCTATGATCGAAAAAGCGGAGAAATCACCCATACGACTTTCCGGGAACTTCCGGCTTTTCTTCCCGAAGAGTGCGCTCTTTTTCTCAACGACACCCGCGTCATCAAAGCCCGGCTCTACGGAGAAAAAAGCAGCGGAGGAGGAATCGAACTGCTCTTCAACAAACCGCTTCCCAAAGGGCGCTCCCTCGTCATGATCCGGGGAAAGGTCCGTCCCGGGACGAAGCTTCGTTTCGACGAGGCCCTGGAGGCGGAAGTGCTGGAGCTGCTGAGCGACGGAGCACGGATCGTCCGCTTTGAGCGGGACGGGGATGTTTTGGAGTTTGACGAACTGGTGGAGATCTTCGATCGCATCGGCCATGTCCCTCTGCCCCCCTACATGCACCGCGAAGATCGCCCCGAAGACCGGGAGCACTACCAGAGCCTCTTCGCCCGCGAAGCGGGTGCCGTCGCCGCCCCGACGGCCAGTCTCCACTTCACCCCCGAGCTTCTTGCTACGCTTCAAAAACGTCACCCCGTTTACACGCTGACCCTTCATGTCGGTGCGGGTACCTTCAAACCCGTCGAGAGCGAACGTATCCTCGAGCATCCGATGCACTCGGAGTATTTCCGCATCCCGGAAACGGCCGCCGAATATCTCCGGGGTAACGCCCCCCTCCTGGCCGTCGGAACCACCGTCACCCGCACCGTCGAGTACTTCGCCCGAACCGGAAAATCCGAAGGGGAATGCGATCTCTTCCTCCACCCCGGCAACCCGCCCCGACGCGTCGATCATCTGCTGACCAACTTCCATCTACCCAAGAGCACGCTCATCATGCTCGTCAGCGCCTTCATCGGGAGGGAAAAGACCCTGGCTCTCTACCGCGAAGCCATCGAACGAGGCTACCGCTTTTACAGCTACGGCGATGCCATGCTGATTTTATAAACCCTCAAGGAGCACCTATGCGCGAAGCGATTCAAATCATTTTCGACCCTCGATACTACGTCTTTCATATCGCGATTTTCTTGATTGCCGCTTCTTTGCTGGCAACCCTCTTTTACGAGATGCGCAAACCCAAAAAAGACCCCAACGACGATCCC
>CAYUXG010000009.1:0-9742 GCA_964448735.1 uncultured Nitratifractor sp.
TTCATCTCGTGATAGAGGTCGTTTCCTTCCCGGGTCCGCTCACCGACGCCGGCGAAGACGGAGTATCCGCTGTGCTTCATGGCGACGTTGTTGATCAGCTCCATGATGATGACGGTCTTTCCGACGCCGGCACCACCGAAGAGTCCGACTTTTCCACCTTTGGCATAGGGAGCGAGCAGGTCGACGACCTTGATTCCCGTTTCGAAGATCTCCGCTTTGGTGCTCTGATCTTCGAAGGCAGGAGGCGTGCGGTGAATCGACCACATCGTCTCCGCTTTGACGGGTTCACCGTCGTCGATCACGTTTCCGATCACGTCGAAGATCCGGCCCAGGACCACTTCGCCGACGGGGACTTTGATGGGAGCGCCGGTCGCTTTGACCTCCTGCCCACGAACCAGTCCTTCGGACATATCCATGGCGATGGTGCGCACGCGGTTGTCTCCCAGCTGAATCGCCACTTCCAGCACCAGACGATGCTCTTTGCCGTTGACGTCAAGCGTCGTCTCCAGCGCTTCGTTGATCTCGGGAAGATAGTCGCTGAACTCTACGTCGACTACCGGTCCCATAACCTGTATGATTTTACCAGTCATTATCTCTCCTCTTCGTTATTTCAATGATTCGACACCGCTGATGATCTCGATCAGCTCGGTGGTAATAGCCTCTTGCCGCGCCTTGTTGTACTTGACCGTCAGGGTTTTGACCATCTCTTTGGCATTGGTGGTCGCCGCATCCATCGCCTGCATCCGGGCACCGTGCTCGGCGGCCAGAGAGTCGATGAGCGCGTAGTACATCACATACTCCAGATAGCGGTGGATCAGGGCTTCGAGCAACGTATCGTCGTCGTCGGGTTCCAGCTCCAGCTCGGAAGGACTCTCTCCATGAGCCTGGATCGTGGAAGGATCGACGGGAACCAGATTGTCCACCCGAATCTCCTGGGTGATCATGTTGACATATCCATTGTGGACGACGATCACCTTGTCGGTCACCCCGTTGATGTAGTCATCGACACAGCGACGGATAAAGGTTGCAGCCTCCTGGTAGGAGGGAGCGGCACTCAAACCTTCGATTTCGTCGAGCATCTCCTCATCGTTGAAGCGATAGTAGGCGATCCCCTTCTTTCCGATGGCTCGGAGGCGCACCGTTGCACCCTTGGCACGGTACTCTTCGAGCATCCCGTTGACCGCTTTGATCGTCTGAGAGTTGAAACCGCCGCAGAGTCCCTTGTCGGCCGTGACGAAGACGATATCCACCGTTTTGGGGTTTTCTACGCTTCGGAAGTAGATGTTGTCCGTCACATCGTTGTGCTTGGCGATCTGCAGAGCGATCTCGTCGATCATCTCCGTGATCTTCTGGGCGTAGGTTTTCGAACGCTTGGCAAGCTCTTCGGCGCGCTTCAGTTTCGCGGAAGAGACCAGCTTCATCGCATGGGTCGTCTTCTGCGTCCCTTTGACGCTTTTGATCTTGCGCTTGATATCTTTCAGGCTAGCCATCTCTTAACCTTCTCTTATGCTGCGAACTGGGACTTGAAATCCTCGATCGCTTTTTTGAGTTCCTCTTCGGTATCCGCATCGAGTGCTTTGCTCTCGCGGATCTTCTCCAGAACGGAACTGTACTTGGCATCCATAAAGGAGTAGAACTCCTGCTCGAAGCGGGTGATTTCGGAAACGGGAATATCGTCCAGGAATCCCTTGGTACCGGCATAGATGATGACCACCTGCTTCTCCACGGGAATCGGGGAATAGGGAGGCTGCTTGAGCAGCTCCGTCATCCGTGCACCGCGCTCGAGCTGATGGCGGCTGTATTCGTCCAGGTCGCTGGCGAACTGGGCGAAAGCCTGGAGTTCCCGATAGGAAGCCAGGTCGAGGCGCAGGGTTCCGGAGACCTTCTTGATCGCTTTGATCTGGGCAGCACCCCCGACCCGAGAGACGGAAAGACCCACGTTGATCGCGGGACGGATTCCCGAGTTGAAGAGGTCGGTCTCCAGGAAGATCTGTCCATCGGTGATGGAGATGACGTTGGTCGGGATGTAAGCGGAGACGTCGCCGGCTTGGGTTTCGATGATAGGGAACGCCGTAATCGAGCCGGCACCCAGCTCGTCGCTCAGCTTCGCAGCGCGCTCCAGCAGACGGGAGTGCAGATAGAAGACGTCCCCGGGATAAGCTTCGCGGCCCGGAGGACGGCGGAGGATCAGGGACATCTCCCGGTAGGCGACGGCATGCTTGGAGAGGTCGTCGTAGAAGATGACCGCATGGCGGCCGTTGTCACGGAAATACTCCGCCATGGTCACACCGGCGTAGGGAGCCAAGAACTGCATCGCGGAGGGATCGGAAGCGCCGGCGTTGACGACGATGGTGTACTCCATCGCACCCGCCTCTTCCAGCTTCTTCACCAGTGCAGCGACCGTGGACTGCTTCTGCCCGATCGCTACATAGATACAGATCATATCCTGACCCTTCTGATTGATGATCGTATCGATCGCAAGGGTCGTTTTACCGGTCTGGCGGTCACCGATGATCAGCTCCCGCTGCCCGCGGCCCACGGGAACCAGAGCGTCGATCGCCTTGATTCCGGTCTGCAGCGGCTCGTGAACCGATTTCCGCGCCATGATGCCGGGAGCCTTCTCTTCGACAAAGCGCTTTTCGGACGCTTCGATGGGGCCTTTGTTGTCCAAGGGCTCACCCAGGGGATTCACGACCCGGCCCACAAGGGCATCACCCACGGGGACCTCCAGAAGGGCTCCGAGACGCTTGACGCTCATTCCCTCCCGAATCTTGTCGTATTCTCCGAGAACGACGATACCGACGCTGGCCTCTTCCAGGTTCAGTACCTGTCCCCTGACGCCGTTTTCGAACTCGACCATCTCCCCGGCCATGACGTTGCTCAGGCCGTAAACCTTGGCAATTCCGTCACCGATTCCGATGACCTTCCCCACTTCGTTGATGTCCACATTCAGTTCAAAATTTTCGATCCGCTCTTTGATAATCGAACTGATCTCGTCCGCTTGCAATTTTGCTGCCACTGCTGCTCCTTTCTGTAAGTTTGCTTAGTTTAGAGTGCCCGCTGGATGAAGTCCAACAGATCCGATTTGACCCGAGACTTGGAGAAGTTGACCTCCAGCCCCAGATCCTCGACGCTTACCTTCAGCCCGTCGCTGTCGCTGCCGGTCTGCTTGAGCTTGATCTTCGCACCGCTGTAGTTTTCCAGAACTCCTTCGAGGCGTTTGATCTCCTCCTTGGGAAGTTTCTCATCCGCTTCGACGGTGCCTTCGAATTTGTTGCTAAGCTTTTTGAGTTCGAAGGCCAAAATCTCCGTCAGTGTGCCGATCAGATCGAGACGTCCCTTTTCACTCATCAGCTCCAGAAGCCGATAGAGACGCTCGTCGATCTTCCCTTTCAGGGGTTCGACTAGCAGAGCAGACTTCTCTTTGTTCCCCACCAGAGGAGAAGCGATCAGTTCCGCGATCTCGGGACGATTCCCTGCCTCCTGAATCTGCCGCAGCACCTTGAGCTGATCTTCCAGCTCTTTGCCGGGGATCAACTCCATCAGAGCTTTGGCGTATCGTTTTGCAATCAATTCATCCATTTACGCCACCTTCTTCGCAAGGGTTTCAATGACTTGGGAACCGCTCAGAGGAATATCGTCGCTACTGATATTTTCATCCAACAGCTTCACGACGGTTTCACGCTGCATTTTGCGCTCCTCCATCTCCATGCGCTCCCGATACTGACGCTCCAGCGCTTCGAGTTCACGCTCTCCTTGGGCACGATAGTGTTCTGCCAGGACCTCTGCCTCTTTTTGCGCATCCTTGAGGATCTCTTCGGCTTTCTTCTCACTCTCGGCCAAGGTCTGTTCGGCACTCTTGCGCGCCTCTTTGGCCTCCTGCAGCCGCCGCTCGATCTCTTCCAGACGGGAGGCGATTCCCTCACGTCGTCCTTTGAAGAAATTACGAACCGGATCGGCGATCAGGTAATAGAGAAGTCCGGCGAAAACCAGGAAGTTGAAAATCCTGGGAATCATGTCGGTTTCGCGCCCCGTGATCTGGAAGTACTGTCCGCTCCCCTCTCCTGCCGCCAGCAGGACCGGAAGAATGGCGAACGCCACCAGCAACCCAATTTTTTTCTTCATCTGCCTCTCCCTTTCTAGATTTGGCTGAATTTGGCTTTGAGGCTCTCTTTGATGAGAGGAAGCTGGGAGAGTACACTGTTTTTGAGTGCCTCCTCCTCCTTCACCAACTCTTGCTGGAAGCTCTGATACTCTGCTTCGAGAACTTTCAGCTTCTCCTCGTAGGCTTTCTGATTCTCTCCCTTAATCCGCTCGATCGTCTCGTGACGGATCCGGGCAGCTTCGGCACGGGCCTGTTCCAAGTTTTCTCTGGCCTTCGCCAGCAGTTCGTCGCTGTCGCTGCTGAGATTCTGAGCCGCTTTCAGATCACGGGCGATCGTCTTCTCCCGCTGGTCCATAAAACGGAGCAGAGGGACAAATAGTTTCCCGTTCAACTGAAAAAGCAGAAACAGGAAAATCAGCAGGGCTACAATCATCAACGACAAGTGTAGGTCAAGCATCGGCACTCCTCATGAAATTTGGAACATTTTATCATTAAGCATTTTAAAGGGGGATTAAGTTGGAGTTATTTCTTTCTTTCGGAAAGAAAATCGAGAAATTTTTCGAGCTCCTGGGGAGAATCGAAACGAATTTCGAGACTTCGATTTTTCGTTTTGAAGTCAAAGGGAAGAAGTTTGTCCAGCCTTTTTCGTGCCGACTTGTCAAAAAGTATCGGAGACTCTTTGCCCTTTTTCTTGGGAGCGGCCTCCTCTTTGTTTCTTTTGGCCAGCTCCTCCGCTTCCCGGACGCTCAGTTTCCGCCCCACGATCGTATCGACGACGATCCGCTGCGCCTTTTCCGGAAGACTTATCAGCACTTTGGCATGTCCCTGGGTAATCTTTTGATCGATCAGCTTCTGCCGCGCATATTCCGAAAGAGCGAGAAGTCGGATCGTATTGGTAATTTGAGAACGGCTCTTATGAACCAGACGAGCCAACTCCTCGTGCGTCAATCCGTGAACCGTCAAAAGCTCCTGGTAGGCGGTGGCCAACTCCAAGGGATTGAGGTTTTCGCGCTGGATATTCTCCACCAACGCAAGCTCCCGCATCCGAAGCTCGTCCAGATCCACATCCGCCACGATCGCACGGATTGTCTCGATCCCCATCAGCTTGTGGGCGCGCAATCGGCGTTCCCCCGCCACCAGAAGATAGCGATCCTCGTGGGGGATCACGACGACGGGCTGAAGCAGGCCGTGACGCCGAATCGATTCGCCAAGTTCCCGGAGTCTCTCGGGGTCGAAATCTTTCCGGGGCTGGAAGGGGTTGGGGTCGATCTTCTCTACGGCTAGATCGATGACCTCATCCCCAGCTTCATGCTCCGGGTTCTCTCCCTTCTCCGCCAATTCGCTCTCGTAAGCCTGGCCCACCTCTTCGAGAATCGCTCCCAATCCTTTGCCCAGAGCCATTTCACACCTTCAGAATGGCTTTGGCCAAGGCTTTGTAGGCCCGGGAGCCTTTGCTCTTGGACGCATAGTGGGTGACCGGTTTTCCGAAACTGGGGCTCTCGGCCACTTTGACGTTGCGGGGAACGACGATAAAATCATTCTTTTTCAGGCAGAAAAGCTTGTCCTGGAAATGGTGCTCCAAATCGGCAAGCACTTGCTTGGAGAGGTTGTTCTGGCCCGAATACATCGTCGGCAGGAATCCCTTGACCTGCAACTTCGGATTGATCGTTTTACGCAGCAGCGATACGGTATTGAGCAGCTGGGCCAAGCCCTCGAGCGCGAAAAATTCGCACTGGATCGGAATGATCACCGAATCGGAAGCGCTAAGTGCATTGATCGTGATGGGCCCCAACGCCGGCGGAGAATCGATGATGATGTAATGATAATCCCCCTTGACCTCTTCCAAGGCCCGGCGCATGATCAGTTCCCGATTCTTTTTCCGGCTACCGTAGAACTCTTTCTCGATCCCCACCAGCCCGATATTCGACGGAGCCAAGTGCAGACGCTTGACCGACGTTTTGAGAATGATCTCGGAGAGCTTTTTGCTTCCGATGAGCACATGATAGATATTGAACTCGTAGTCGTTGCGGCTGTAGCCCAGGTTGGTCGTGGCATTGGACTGGGGATCGGCATCCACCAGCAGCACTCTCTTGCCTTCATCCGCCAGCGAGGCGGCCAGATTCACGGCGGTCGTGGTCTTTCCTACGCCCCCCTTCTGGTTGGCGATGCAGATAATTTCACTCATCGATTTCCCGTGATCCTTTCATTCCCGATCATTAGCGATCCGTCTTCCATAAGACGGGCGTTTTCGAGACTTTTGTACTCCGTGCCCGCATGGACTCCAAAGCGGCGGCTCTTCTCGAATTCTATCCGGTATTTGCTAAAGAGACTCTTCCAGGAAGGGGGATTTTCCAAGCGTTTCAAATACATATCAAGTAATATCATCGGAGAAAGCTCCGTCTCAAGGGCATCGAAAAAATTTTCCTTTTTTTTCAGATTGACGCCGATGCCCGCAACCAGCGTTTTTTTTATGCGCTGCGTCACGACGCCGCCGATCTTCCCCTCTCTCAGGTAGAGGTCGTTGGGCCACTTGAGCCAAATCTCCGGATCCTCCTGCGCCAAAAGCTCCCGCATCAGCCAAGCGAAATAGATCGAAGCCGAAGCGATGGGCAGATCGTCGGGAAGAGCCTCCTGCGCCAGGGCCACGGAAGCGAAAAAGTTTCCCTCACTCCCCTCCCAACGGTTATTTCGGCTGCCGATGCCCCCGGTTTGCATCCGGGCGATCACGGCCACGGGTGCACAGAGCCTTCCTTCCCGGATCTCCTGTGTCAGATAGAGCTGGGTCGAAGCAAGCGTCTCAAAGCAGAGAATCTCCACGTTTTTTGCCCCTTCCCACGAGATACGCCTCTGCACGCATCGGCTTCTTTCCGGGAGGCTGGAGACGATGCAAGCGAAGGGCACCGCGCGCGCATCCGACATCGGCGAAGCCCTCCCCTACGGAGAGAATTTCGCCGGGGCGATGGCTTTGCGTTTCTTCCAAAAGCTCCAGCTCGAGAAGTTTCAAGCCCCCTTGCAAAAAGACTCCCGGCCATCCCTCGAAGGCCCGGTACTTCCGATAGAGCGAAGCGGCATCCTCCAGCGTCACTTCTCCGTCGCTTCTGCGGATCTTGCGGCAGCGGCTTGCCAGTGCGGCGAACTGAGGGAGCGGCTTGAGCGCATCGAAACGCCGCAGCACTTTGGGAGTCAACTCCGCCGCCGCCTCCGTCAAGCGCTCCATCAACTCTCGCAAACGGATCTTCTCGTCGAGCTCCAGATATGTAAACGCAAGCGCCGGACCGCTGTCGAGCCCCTCTTCCATGAGCATCGCCGTCACGCCGCTGAAGCGATCGGCCTCCAGCAGCGCCTGCTGCACGGGAGAGGCTCCCCGATATCGGGGCAGAAGCGAAGCGTGTAGGTTGATGCACGGAGCGATCTGCAGCACCTCTTTGGGCAGCAGCTGGCCGTAGGCCGCTACGACGATGAAATCGGGAGCTTCCCGACGCAGGCGATCCTGCACCCCACCCTCCCGCAGCGTTGAGGGCTGAAGCACCTCGATTCCGTGCTCCTGGGCAAGCACCTTCACCGGAGGGGGCGTGACGATCTTTTTGCGTCCTACGGGACGGTCGGGCTGGGTCAGCACCAACGTCACCTCCAGATCCTCCGCTTCGATCAACGTTTGCAAAATACGCCGGGCATACTCCGGCGTCCCCATGTAGACGATGCGCTTTTTCATCTCAACGCTTCTCCTTCAGCTCGCCAAAGAGCGTACCGCCCCGATGCCGGCGTTCGAGGAGAAAATCCCGCACGTCGCCCAGGTCGAATCCGCTGGATAGAAACATTGCTCTGCCCCGCTCCATCAGAAACTGTGCCGCTTGAAGTTTCGTCACGATCCCCCCCGTGGCGAAGCGGTCGTGCGGGGAGCACTCCGCCTCCAGCTCTTCGGGCTGAAGGCGCTCGACGACCTTGCGAAGCTTCGCTTCGGCATGGCGGTGGGGGTCCATGTCGTAGTATCCGTCGATATCCGAAAGGATCACCAGAATATCCGCATCGAAATAGTACGCCGCATGGGCGGAGAGGCGGTCGTTGTCCCCGAAGACCAGTTCCTCGGTCGCGACCACGTCGTTTTCGTTGACGATGGGGACGACCCGGTGTTCGAGCAGTCTCTCCATGGCGTTTCGTGCATGCTCCGTCCTCTTCCTCGAATCGAAATCGTCGGCACTGAGCAATACCTGCGCACTGAGAATGCCGTGGTGGGCGAAACGAGTCTGGTAGAGTTTGAGCAGATAGGGTTGGCCGATGGCCGCCAGCGCCTGCCGGTCGGCCACCGACTCCCTCCCCAAGGGCAGTTGCGTGTAGCCTGCGGCGACGGCACCGGAACTGACGAGGATCACCTCTTTGTCCTCTCGTTGCAAATCTGCGATGAGATCCACCAGCGCCCCGAGGCGCTCCATGGCGATCTTCCCCTCCTCCGTCAGTACGTGGGAGCCGACTTTGATCACGATCCGATGCATCACGCCTCCTGTGTCGTCACGATTTTTGCTGATTCTTTCTCTTCCCGTCGCAGTGCCGTCACCATCCCTCCCAGGGCGAAGCGCAGGGCATCGATATTACGGCCGCTGACGGAAGAGACGGGCAGGATAAAAACCGGAGTCTGCGTCGGCATCGATTCCCAACTCTCGAAAGGCGAAGCGTAACTGAGGAGTTTCTCGTCGGCGTCGAAGCGCCGCTCGAGCACTTCGTTGGGCTCCAGAGAGAGTGCATCGAGGAGCTCTTCGGTCTTGGCGTCGATCTCGTTGTCGCTCAGAGCGTCGATCTTGGTGATCGCCACGGCGAAAGGGCGTTTTGCCAACGCTTCGGAGTAGCGCCGCAGCTCCTCTTTGAGCGTTTCGTACTGATACTTCATCTCACGGTAATTGGTCGCATCGATCATCAGCAGTAGCGATTTGGTCCGCTCGATATGCCGCAGAAAATCCAGCCCGAGCCCCCGCCCGTCGCTGGCGCCTTCGATGATCCCGGGGATATCCGCCATGAGGAAAGAGTCGTACTCTCCCAACGCCACGACTCCGAGCTTGGGCGTAAGGGTCGTAAACTCGTAATCGGCCACTTCAGGCCGGGCATTGGAGAGGGTCGAAATCAGCGTCGATTTGCCTACGTTGGGGAAGCCCACCAACCCTACGTCGGCGATCAGCTTCATCTCCAGACGGATCGCTTTGCTCTCTCCGGGCATCCCGGGCTGGGCATAGGTGGGGCGCTGATTGGTGGGACTTTTGAAGTGGACGTTGCCCAATCCTCCTTTGCCCCCTTCGAGGAATTTCACCCGGCTTCCGGGCTCCGTCAAATCCAGCAAAACCTCGCCCGTATTTGCATCCACGACCTGCGTCCCGGGGGGGACGACGATCGTCGTATCCTTGCCGCTGCGCCCGCTGCGTTTGCGCCCCTCTCCCGGACGGCCGTTTTCGGCCTTGATGTGACGTTTGCCGCGCAGGTGAGAAAGGGTGTCGGTATTGTTGTCCACCTGAAACCAGATCGCTCCGCCCCGGCCGCCGTCTCCGCCGTCGGGACCTCCCTTGATGACGAATTTTTCAGTATGGAAAGAGACGCACCCCGCCCCTCCTTTGCCGGAACTGACCGTCAGCTCCACATTGTCTACAAACATAT
>CAYUXG010000009.1:9842-12399 GCA_964448735.1 uncultured Nitratifractor sp.
CCCGCCCCTCCTTTGCCGGAACTGACCGTCAGCTCCACATTGTCTACAAACATATCTTCTACCTTTTTATGAAATCCAATTCAATGGACCTTCTGAAAAATGACCAAGTCGTTTTTTGGGTCAAGTGCGACGAAGGAGCGCTCAACCCCTCAAACGGGCTGGACATCACGGCTACCTTCGATATAGACCGAATTTTTCAGAGATCTCAATGGGTTTTTTTGTTTATTATATCCAATCCGACGGGAAGGAAATGAGGGATGAACTTTGTGAATCTTTTCAATCCTATGAGAATATAAAGAGAAAAAGCGATGAGATGAATCGGGGAAAAAGTGTTCGGGCCACGCCCGAAAAGAGATTAAGCGGGAACGACGGAGACTTTCTTTTTGGTGGCCGTCTTGTTCTCGAACTTGACGACCCCTTCGATCAATGCGTAGATCGTATGGTCTTTGCCCATACCCACGCCGTTGCCGGGATGGACTTTGGTGCCGCGCTGTCGAATGATGATGTTGCCGGGAACGACATGCTCGCCGCCGAATTTCTTCACGCCCAGCCGTCGTCCGGCGGAGTCGCGGTTGTTCTGGGTTGATCCCTGTCCTTTCTTATGTGCCATCTGAGCTCCTTATGCGATTTTGGTGATGCGGACGCGGGTGAAGTCCCGGCGGAATCCGCGCTTGAGTTTGGAATCTTTTCTGCGGCGCTTTTTGAAGATAATCACCTTCTTATCACGCCCTTCGTTGATCACTTCGCCCTTGACTACGGCTCCCTCTACGAAAGGAGTCCCTACTTTGAATTCGCCGTCGTCCAGCGCCAGGACCTCTTTGAACTCCACTTCGCTCTTGGGCTCGAGGCCCATTTTGTCGAAGCAGATCACGTCGCCTTCTCGGACCTTGAACTGCTGCCCACTCGCTTTGATGATCGCGTACATTGCATACCCTTTTTGAATTTCTATACTCGTCGATTACCGGCTCCCGGTAATTTAAGTTCGGGATTATACCCAAAAGAAAATTAATCTATTTTGAAATCCCCGGTTTGGCGATGCAGTCGATCTCTACGAGGACGTTTTTGGGCAGGGTCTTGACCGCGACGGTGCTGCGTGCGGGACGATGCGCATCGAAAAACTCCGCGTAAATTTCGTTGACCGCGGCGAAATCCTCCATTTGAGCCAGGAAAATCGTCGTCTTGATCACGTCCTGCAGGCTTCCTCCCGCCGCTTCCAGTACGGCGCTCAGGTTTTGCAGCACTTGCCGGGTCTGCTCCTGCACTCCCCCCTCGATAAGCTCTCCCTCGGGAGTCAGGGCGATCTGCCCCGAGCTGTAGAGGATGCCTTCGACCATCACCGCCTGGGAATAAGGCCCGATTGCCTGCGGGGCTTTTTTCGTCGAAATAATCTTCATCTTCACTCCTTAATTCACGTCGTTTTCATAAAAAATGTAACTGGTCGAGTAATCGGAAAACTCGAAATAGACCTTCTTCTCCCCCGGATCGACCTTGTAGTTGAAATTCCGGTCGTCGTAGCCGTAGCCGTAGCGGTAGGGGCGGGGTTTCCCGTCGTTGGTGCCGTAGGCGGTGGAGAGCTTGTCGATTTTGATGAAGCGCTTGACCAGCTTGCTGCCGGCATAGACATCCAGTACGCCGTTGGTCCCCGTCCAGTTCTGGATCGAGCGGCTGATGGAGTTTTGCGTCTCCTGGGTACATCCCGCGAGCAAAGCCATCCCCGCGATGCAGACTGCTGTATAGAATTTTTTCATCGTAAAGCTCCTTGCGGCGTTATTATACCGACTCCGGAGGGACGGCGAATTTCTGGATCACCAGCTCCCCCTCCGCATCGTAGTAGAGATAGTGCAGCGTATCTTTGCGAATCGGCAGGCCCGCCAGGTAGCGCAGAGCGAGATTGGCTTGAAAGGAGCCGATCTGCATCACGATGGGAGCCGCAATCCCCCCGGGTTTGTGGTCGCTGACGGCGAAGACGCCAAAACCGGAGCGTTCGAAGAAACAGACTTGCCCGTTGAACTCCTCGACGCTGGCGTAGATCCAGGGAGTTGCCTGCGCTTTGGCCCAGCGGTCGATCCTTTCGCGTACCGGCAAATTGTCCGTCGCGTCGAGAATCAGATCGTAGCGCTCCTGCGTCCGCTCGGCGAAACTCTCGAAATCGCACTCCCAGGCGCGTACCTCCGTGAAGGGAGATTTGCTCTCAATCAGCTCCGCCGTCGCCTGGGCCTTGTTGCGCCCCTCGTCGGCCAGGGTAAAGACGATCTGGCGATGGATATTGTGCAGACTGACCCGATCGAAATCGATCAGCTCGATCGCACCGATCCCGCTGCTGCCCAGCGCCATCGCCAAGGTCGAGCCCAATCCTCCGCATCCGATGATCGCGATGCGTTTGCTTTGCAAACTCTCCTGTGCCTCGATGCCCCACAGCTCGATCTGCCGCTGGAAATAGCCCTGGAAGGAGACGGAGGTCGTTCCCGCCATCACAACGCCCCCCGTTTTTCGAGCATCTCTTCGAAACGCCAACTCTTCCGGTGCTCCCGGACCGCACGCTTCTCGATCGGCTCGA
>CAYUXG010000009.1:12499-14618 GCA_964448735.1 uncultured Nitratifractor sp.
TCGAAACGCCAACTCTTCCGGTGCTCCCGGACCGCACGCTTCTCGATCGGCTCGACCAGCATCGACTCCTTGTCTTCGAGCATCATCTCCACCTCCCCCTCGGGATCGACCAGCATGCTGTCGCCGTAGAAGCGCCAGCGGTTCTCCCCGTCGGAAAACTCCCCCAGACGGTTGGCCCGCAGGATATAGCATCCGTGCAAAAAGGCCCGGCTCTTGATGATGGTCCGCCAGCGGTTGTGCGAACCGAACGTCGATGCGGTCGGCAGCAGGACCAGATCGACCTTGCGCCGGGAGATGCGCTCCCAGAGCGGATCGAAATGAAGCTCGAATCCCCCCATCACCGCAACGCGCACTCCGTCGACCTTGAAGATCATGGGATCGTGAAGCTCCTTCGCTTCGTTGGCGAAAAACTCCGCTTCGTTCCAGTGCTCGTAGGGAATCAGAATCTGCTGCTCATAGTAGTGGACGCTTCGCGGCGTGATTTTGGCGATGGTTTTGATCAGGCGCTTCTTTTTCACCCGGATGAGGGGAGCGACGAAGACCACGTCGTACTCCTTGGCCAAACGTTTGAGCAGTTTCAGATGGGTTTGGCTCTGCTCTTTGACCATGCCGCGGGGCATGCGCTCGAGCTCCCGGAAAAAGTGATTGAGCACATACTCTCCCAGCAAAATCAGCCGCGCTCCCCGTTGGGCGGCGTTTTTGAGATAAAACTCCAGCCGGGTGGCATTCATCCCGAGCGTAGGCAGTTGAAGCGCCGCGACCATGAGCCGCTTCATCGCTCCGGCTCCTGTCGAAACTCCGCTTCGATCCGCTCCACTTTCAGTTTCGCCTCTTCGATCATCTTCTGCGCCTTGCGGATACTCTGCATCCCCTCCTCGTAGAGTTTGACGCTCTCTTCGAGGGTGATCTCCGGATCCATCAGCTTCTGCAAAATCTCTTTGCCGTACTCCAACTCCTCTTCGAAACTCTTCGCTTTCATCGCTCCTCCTCCAAGATTTCCCGGACAATCCCGTCGAATTTGTCCACCTCCACCAAAAAGGCGTCGTGGCCGTAGTCGCTCTCGATCGCATGATAAGCATGGGGCTGGCCGTTGCGCCGCAGCATCTTCGCCAAATGCTCCATCTCTTCCGGGAAGAAGAGACAATCACCAGCGAAACTGATCAGATGGACCTTTGAGCGGATCCTCGAGACCGCATCGTGAAGCGAATCGTATCCACGGGAGAGATTGAAGGTATTGATCGCTTTGACGATGTAGAGGTAACTCAGAGGATCGAAGATCCGGGAGAAATTGCTGGTGTTGTACTCCATGTAGCGCTCCACTTCGTAGCGGCCGAAGAGCTCAAAGAGCCCGTCCGTCGCCACATAATTACGGCCGAACTTTCGGTCCATCGATGCCGGAGAGAGATAGGAGATATGCCCGGCGATGCGCCCGACGGCCAAGCCGTCGCACCCCTTTTCGCGAAAGGCATCCGGGGCGTAGTTGCCGTTGTCGAAGCGGGGATCGCGACGGATCGCTTCGACGGCAACTTTGTTGAAGGCGATGACCCAGGGTCGGGTGGCGTAGGTGCACGCCAGCGGCACGACGTGATCCGCCAGGCCCGGAAAATCGACGGCAAACTGCAACGCCTGCATCCCGCCCATGGAGCCGCCGACGATCGCTTTGAGATGATGGATCCCCAGATGGCTGAGCAGCTGCCGCTGGGCCCGGACCATATCTTTGACGGTGACGACGGGGAATTTGAGCCGATAGGGATGCTCCGAAGGGTACATGGGGCTCATGGGGCCCGTGGAGCCGAAGCACGATCCGATGACGTTGGAGCAGATGACGAAGTGGCGATCCGTATCGATCCCCTTGCCCGGCCCGATGAGCGCATCCCACCAACCCGGCTTGCGGTCGCCTTCGTAGAGCCCCGCGGCGTGATGGGAGCCGCTGAGGGCATGGCAAACCAGCACGACGTTGGATTTCTCTTCGTTGAGCTCTCCGTAGGTTTCGTAGACGATTTCGAAAGGCTCGAGAATCCGCCCACTCTCCAGATAAAGCGGTGCGGTAAAGTGGGCGGTTTTGGTTTCGATCTTCATACGGCGCCGTGCCTTTGGAGTGTTTTGGCGCTATTTTATC
>CAYUXG010000010.1:0-13357 GCA_964448735.1 uncultured Nitratifractor sp.
TATCCGATCCTCCGACTTTATTGGTCGTTTTAAGCTTATAGAAGATCTCCTGACCCACGCTAATCATCGCAGGTTGATTGTTCAGTGTCATCACTTTAGGACTGGAAACGACAGTAACATCTCCTTGGGTCTGCAAAAACTTCAAAACCCCCGTCAAATCTCCCGAAAAAGATAAGCCCATCGAACTTCCACGAGGTGTATGATAATCAGGAAAAGGCGTTCTTTCATACATCTCACCTGTACCCATATTCCATTCACTATAAAAGTTAATCGAAGTATCATAAATTTTATTCCAATCTATTCCCGTCGATCTTGAATTATCTAAACGCACGTCGAGAATCCGTACATCGATCATCACTTCGGTTTTGATCTGCTTCATCAGTGTGGCGATATAGCGGCTGACACGCTCAATCTGGCGCGCCGTTCCCGTAACGGTTACCATCCCTGCTTCGGGATCGACGACAGGTTCGAGCGGATTGTATTCCCACTTCTGGCCATCGGGCCCGATCCAAGCATCACCAACTTTGGTAAAGTGGACACTCCCATCCCCAGCCGTGTTCAAGATACGATGGATCTCATCTTTGATCGTCGACCAAAACTGAAATTCACTTTTGTTAGTAATCGAAATGGTCGATCCCTTGGTGCCGCTACCAACTTTACTTTGGGAACTCGTCGATCCCCCGGCCACCTGGACGTTGGCACTGCTCACGCCTCCCCGATTTCCGG
Organism: uncultured Nitratifractor sp.; assembly: GCA_964448735.1. Classification (GTDB taxonomy): domain Bacteria; phylum Campylobacterota; class Campylobacteria; order Campylobacterales; family Sulfurovaceae; genus Nitratifractor. Next base: position 727 of record CAYUXG010000010.1, read on the forward strand.
TAACATAATGAACTTTGTAAGTCCGAGTAATCAGATAGGAGATCGAAAGCTTGTTGCCTTTTAACGTATAATTAAGATCATTATCTTTCAGAATCGTATCTAGGAAACTTTGTAGCGTCGCATTGTTCAACTTGACGTAGTAGAGCTTCTTTTTCAGGCGGTGCTGGGCACCGGAATCCTTGACAATCACCGTCAATCCGCAGGTTTGGGCCAGATTGTCGATGGCATCCCCGATTGTTAGGCTATCATTGATGGTAACGTTAAAAAGCTTCTCGGAACAATTCTCCGCTCCTTGTGCCGTTAATGAAATGAATCCCGTCAACATCACTCCGACAAAGATCTTGCGTAGCATTTTTACAATCATGTTTTACCCCTCACTGATTTGTAGTACATTTGTTTTTTTCTGCTCCGGCAAAAAAAGTCGGATCTCTTTATCCTCTTTTTTCAGAAGAACTTCATCGGGCAAGATCTTTTCCACCCGATATCCCGCGACCGTATCCCCTTCACTTACCCAAGAGCCGTTGAGATAGGCTCTTCCGTTGATAATGGCGCTTAGAGAAAACTGCACTGCTGCATTTTCCGGTTTGAGAATCTGGCTCTCCGTGCGGTTTTCATCCCGGGGAAGAACCACAACGAAAGGAGAGGGCACTTTTGCAAAATCGACTTTGATTTTACTGACTCGCTTGCTCTGAATCTTTTTCACCATCGTTTCGATCTTTTTGACACTAAGTTCTGCCTCAAGGGGCAGAAAGGTCAAAAAGAATACCAATAGTATCGTTTTCATCGGTTCACCCCCCATACCGATACATTCAGATCGGCCACGATCCGTTGATGATCGGGCGCAACCGAGATATCGGTTTTGTAGACATCGGTTACCAGCTTGTTCTGCTCCAAATCGTTGATGAAGGAGAGAATCCCTTGGAACTTTCCGGCACATTTGATTCCTATTTCAAGGACATGACCAAAGTTCTCTTTCCCTTTGACATATTTGTTGCGAATTTCGAGAATCTGCACATCGTTCTTGTGGGCACGTTCCGTAATGGAATCGAGGAATTTCGACCAATTCTTTCGGTTGAAGAGCACTTCCGAAAGGCGTTGGAAACTTTGGTTCAAGAGTGCGATTCTGCGATTGTATGCTTCGATCCTTTTCTTCCTATCGGATATTTCTCGGTCATACTTCTTGACGTAGAAATTACGATCTCCGTTAACGGTAATGGAACGAAGGTAGGTTTTCTCTTCGGCAATCTTCTTTTCCAATTGTTTTTTCTTAGCTAGGCTCGCCTTATATTTGCTCTCCGCATAGGGATAGAGATAGAGATAGAGTACGTAACCCACCATTGCGGAGATCAAAAGAATCATTAGCCACTTTTCAGACTCTTTTTTCCCGGCGAAATATCCGTCCAACTGTTCTAGTATATTTTCCTGTTGTTTCATCGCATCTTCACCTTTAGGACTCCCGTATAGACCGAAGCGTTCTTATCCTCGGCGATCTTCTTGATATCGATTCGAGAAATCTCCTTGTGATACTTTCCGGTAATGTACTTCACAAGCCCCGTAATGTTCCGATCACTGGCGGAAATCAGAGAAAGTGCGTAACGGTCATCCTCGCTCGCAAGCTTGTCACTGTGCACTCCGAATTTCGCCAGGTCTTCCGAAAAGGAGGCAAACTGACTCGACTTTAGACGGTAATTGACCTTTTTATCGTAGACCGAAACCAGGGTTTTCTCTTTTCCGCGGTAGATCTTTTTCAATCGTGCGATCTCTTGATCCAGTTTTTTGATCTGGGCTTTTTTCTTTCCGAGGATCGATTTGTACTTTGCCACTTCCGATCCCAACTTTTTCTCTTCCAGGGATAATTTGTAGTTGTTCAAATCCAGCAAGTAGGAAGTAACCAAAAAATAGAGGGGATAGGCGGAAGCGATCAGAAGCGCTGCTGCCATGGAAAGGATGAACTGCCCGCTTGGTCGTTTGGGGAAAGCTGGAGGCCGGGGATAGCGGGTGAAGTTGATGAAGTTTTCCGGCTCTACCCAATACTTTTTCGTACTCAGCACCATAAGATAGTGCATCTGATCCACATACCACTCTTCGCTCTTGATCTTGAAATCGAAGATCATCGAGCTGGAATAGAGACCGAGATAGTTTTGGGCATATTCGTCGGCTCCGCTGATTGGGCCCAGTTCACTGCCGATGAACATCTGATCGATCACATCGATCTTGTAAGCACGCTTGGTATAAATGACTACATCGTTAATCGTGATGAAGATTTCATTAAAAAGTTTGATCAGATTCTGTTGAAACTCCAGATGGGTCGTTTTAACCCCCTCTTTCTGAAAGATGCGAAAAAATTGCTTTTCGTCCACCGTTTTCCCGGCAATTTCACAGTAGCGGTCATAGAGCTGTTGGAGAGAGTAGTTGATCGACTTGGAGTAGAGATACTCGCCATTTTTATAAAAGGTGATCGTCGTATCGTAATGGGTAAAGTAGAGGTAGCAGTGAACCTTTTTTCGCTCGACCAGATTGTTATCGTAAAGCGCCTGAAAGAGCAACGGAGCGGGAAGGATCAGATCCACATATTTGATCTCTTCACGGAGCGGAGCAAAAACCTCTTCATAGCGATTCTCTTCCAGGACGAAAAGCTGGAAGTGACGCCCCTCCCCCTCTCCGACGTATTCACGATATTGGATCGTGTACTCGGTGGCAGGGTCCAGGCCAAGCTCATCATAAGCTTTGTCTTCCAAGACACCGGCAATATCTTCCTCTTCGATATTCCGGCTGATCGTCACAGGTGCGATGATCAGATCCTTGTTGGCGACAAATGTAGTGGCGAAGTTGCTTTTCTTGTATCGAAGGGAAGAGAGCGGTTTGAGCTCATCCTCTTGATACCGGTAGTAACGCCGATTGTAGGCATCGATCGTTACAATCCCTTGAAAGGTCTTTTGCTTTTTCTCCATCCCGTTTCCCTGTTTATACTTCGTTTACCGCTTGATTATATATGTTATAATATTAAATCAAGCTTACAAAGTCTGGAAGATGCGTAGATTTTTGAGGAAAATGCTAGAAAGTATAGCCCAGCGCTTCCATACCTTTACGGTTTTTACTCCACCCCTTCCTGACCACGACATGAAGATCGAGGAAAATCTTTTTACCTGAGAACTCTTCCATTGATTTCCGGGCATATTTTCCCACGCGCTTTATTGACTCTCCCCCATGGCCGATGATCATCCGTTTTTGCGTCTCTTTTTCCGTCACGATCGTCGCGGTGACTTTGTCCATCTCTTCCCCCTCCTCGACGCGGTCAACCACGACATCGCTTTCATAGGGAATCTCGTCGCTGAGCTTTTCAAAGAGCGCTTCCCGGATCAGCTCCCGGTAAATGTCGCGGATGTTTTCCGTCGTTAGGATCTCCGGATCGTAAAGCCAGGGATGTTCGGGAAGGTGTCGGGCGATCTCTTCCAGCAGCGCTTCGGAGTTTCCTCCTTTGGCGACGGAGAAGGGAACCAGTGCGACAAAATGCTTCTGAAATTTTTGATACTCGGCAATCTTCTTAAGGACTCGGGCATTGGAAACCCGATCGGTTTTGGTGAGCACCAGGATATGGGGCGTACCCTTTTGCTCGATCTTTTTCAAGAAACGCTCGTACTCGGCCGTCGAATCGGTCACGGGAGCGAGAAAGAGAATCAAATCCGCATCGCCGATCGCTTTGAGCGCCTCTTCCATCATGAACTGATTGAGCAATTTCTCTTTCTCGTGCAGGCCCGGCGTATCGACGAAGATGATCTGGGCATTGTCGTGCATGACGATGATGTTCATCCGCTTGCGGGTGGCTTGGGCCTTTTTGGAGACCATGGCCAATTTTTCGCCTACCAAATGGTTGAGCAGGCTGCTCTTGCCCGCATTGGGACGACCCACAACGGCGACGAAGCCCGCTTTCATCGGTGCCTGGTCACTCATACGGAGATCTCCTTCAAATCGGCGATGTCGAGGAACGCTTTGTAGACCGAAGCGACCAGATGCCGACGGTTGCGGCGCAAGGCTTCATTTTCGGCGTTGACCAAAACGGCGTCAAAAAAGGCATCCAGCACCGGTTTGAGGGCGAAGAGAGCTTCGAGAAGGCTAAAGTAATCGGGATATTCCCTCTGCGCCACCTCTTTAAATGCCCTATAAAGCCGCTGCTCCTCCTCTTTTTCGAAAAGAGCGGGATCGATCGCCAAATCCTGCGAGAGATCCACTTCGGAAGAGATGTTGGCCACCCTTTTGAAGGTGGTAAAAAGCTCCCTGGCTTCCGGACGCTCCAGAATCCGGTTGAGTGCTTCGACCTTTTTGGCGATCTCGTCGATATCCCGTTCTCCCGTCGCCAGGACCGCCGCGATGACGGAGGGATTGGCCCTCAGAGATTTGTAGATCCGCTCCAGGATGAACTGCTCGAGCTTGACACGTTCGATGGGCTTGTCGTAGAGATCCTCCAGCAGTTCGATGACGGTAGGAATCTCGAAGCTCAAATCGTACCGCGTCACAATCCGGATAATCCCGTTGACGGCTCGGCGCAGGGCGAAGGGATCCTTGGAGCCGCTGGGGATCTTGCCCACGCTGAAGAGTCCCAGAAGGGTGTCGAGTTTGATCGCCATCGCCAGAATCGAGGAGAAGATCGTCGTCGGAAGCTCGGCTCCTTCTCCCTCGGGGCGGTACTGCTCTTTGATCGCCGTGCAGACCAGAGGATCCTCCCCCAGAGCCTTGGCGTAGTAGTACCCCATCAATCCCTGCAACTCCGTAAACTCGTAAACCATCTCCGTCAGCAGATCTGCCTTGGCCAGGCTCACCGCCCGGTCCATGAGCCGTTCGATCTCCACGGCGCTGCGTCCCGTCTCGTGTTCGAGCTCATCCATGTAGGCTCCCGCCAGGCGCAGGGCGATGTTTCGCTCTCGGTCCACTTTGTCTTTGAGGCTGCCCAGGCCGTCGATAAACTGGATCTTCTCCAGTCCTTCGATACTAAGCCCGCGCCTCAAGTCGTTGCGGTAGAAGAAGAGCGCATCCTCCAGCCTGGGCCTCAGCACCCGCTCGTTGCCCTCGATCACCTGCGTGTAGTCGTCCGTGACCGCATTGCTGACGACGACAAAACGGTTGGAGAGTTGACCTTCCGCGTCATAGACGGCAAAATAGCGCTGATGCTCTTTCATCGAGGTGATGATCACCTCCGGGGGCAGCTCCAAAAAGGCTTCGTCGAAGCGCCCCATGAGTGCTCGGGGATATTCGGTGATCGCCACGACCTCCGAGAGCAGCTCCTCGTCCCGCTCGATGCGCATCCCACTCTCGCTCTCGATGGCATCGAAATCTTCCAATACGATGCGGCGGCGCTGCTCGGGGTCGAGAATCACTTTGCCGCCGGAGAGAATCGCTTCGTACTCTGCCGGATCGGGCACTTCCACGGGATCGAAGCTCACCATCCGGTGCACTCGGGTCGCATCCCCCGATGCGACGCCGAAAAGCTCCGCCGGTACCACGGACTCACCCAATCGGACCTGAAGCCAACGCACCGGTCGGATGAACTCCTCCTTCCGATCCCCCCAGCGCATCATTTTTCCGAAACGCATCGAAGCGATCCACTCCCGGATCATCTGAGGAAGCAGCGCCTCCGTCGCCTCCCCCGGCACTTCCCGCCGATAGGAGAGCACCTCTCGTTTGCCTTTGAGCGTGCGGCCCAGCTCTTCGAAAGGCACCCCGCATTTGCGGGCGAAGCCCTCTCCCGCCGGGGTCGGCACGCCGTCACGAAGGGCAGCCTCCACCGGAGGCCCCACCAACTCCTCCACCCGGTCGGGTTGACGCAGGGGCATCGCCTCGTGCTCCAGGACCAATCGACGGGGAGTGTAGAGAAAACGAAAATCGCTCTCAAGACTTCGCTCCTGCAAAATCTTTTTCCAACTCTTCTCGATCTCGTCAAGAATCTTCAGCAGAGGAATGGCGGGAAGCTCCTCCACGCCCACTTCGATCAGCAAATTACGGCTCTTCATTGCATCTTATCCTTCTCTATTCTCTTCTTCTCGATTTTACCCTCGACGGCAAAAAATCTTTCCATGAAGCTATCGCAGATTTTATCCAAAAAGCCCAAAAACTCAGCCTCGCAGCAAGTCGCGCACGCTCTGATGTGCCGCTTTGCCCTCGAAGAGCATAGCGTGCACCTCCCGGGCAATGGGAAGATAGAGCTGCCGTTTCTCGGCGATGCGATAGAGAGCTTCGGCCGTGCCGACTCCCTCGGCCACTTCCCCAAGCTCGTCGAGGATCTGCCCCAGCGCTTTGCCCTCCGCCAAGCCCAGACCGACCCGGTAATTGCGCGAAAGCCGACTGCTGGCAGTGAGGAAGAGATCTCCCGCTCCGCCCAGGGAGAGGAAGGTTCGATCCCGGGCACCGTAGTATTCACCGAAGCGGGCCATCTCCACCAAACCTCGGGAGATCATCGCCGCGCGGGCATTGTTGCCCAGCTCCAAGCCGTCGCAGACTCCCCCGGCAATGGCGATGACATTTTTGTACGCACCGCCGACTTCCGCACCGGTGACGTCGTCGTCCACGTAGCCCTTGATGAAATCGGGCAGTGCCGCGGCATATCTCTCGGCCAACTCCCGGCGTAGAGAGCTGACCACCAGCGCCGTAGGCAAAGAGCGCATCACCTCCGCGGCAAAGGAGGGCCCTGAAAGAAAAGCAAGCCGATCGGAGGGGACGAAGGTTTCAAAGACCTCGTTGAGCAACGCCCCCGTGGCAATCTCGATCCCCTTGGCCGCGACCAGGATCTTCTGTCCTCGATCGACGAAGTGTTTCTGCATCCACTCCCGAACATGCTGTGCGGGAATTGCCAAGACCAGATACTCCCGCTTTAGCGCCTCTTCGACCGGGACGAAATTGGGAAGATCCCGCCGGTGCGGCGACGTGATCACCGTGTCGTTGTGCTGCGAAAAAGCGTGATTGAGAGCTTGGCCCCACTTGCCCGCTCCCACAATCGCCAGCTTCAAACCCGGCTTTTTCATTTCTCCTCCTCTTTTCGGGCGATCGCCGCTTCGAAGCGATCCAGATCCTCATCGTGCCCGATGCAGACGATGATATCTCCCGCATCGAGCTTGTGATCCACCCCCGTGGTGGCGAAGAGAAAGCTGTTGCCCAGCTCCACGTCGATCATCCCGATAAAGATGACGCCGTATTTGTGGAAATCCACCTCCTCCAACTTCTTCCCGTGGAGAAAGGATCCCTCGGGAATCCTGATTTCTCGAAAGCTGTACTCATGGCTACGAGTCGTAAAGCCTTCCAAAAATTCGGTCGCAACGGGTTTGCTCAGAATGTTATGAATCCGGTTGGCGCTGACGGTATAAAGGTCGATCACCTTGTCCGCTCCTGCCATCTTTAGTTTACTCGTAGCATAGATCGAATCGGAAATAGCGAAGATCCGGTTTTTCGGATAGAGTCCCCTCAGCGAAAGGACCAAAAAGACATTGATATGATCGTCGTCCATGACGCAGATGAGATACTCCTCCTCTTTCACCTCGAGAGTTTCGAGTTTGCGGTCGTCGGTCACATCCATCAAAAGCGCCTTTTCAAAGCCATCTTCGAGAGCCTTGGCCCGATGATGCCCTTCGTTCTCCACGACCCGCACCTGCGCACCGTAGCTTCTGAGCGCATCGGCGATGGCCGGGCCGAACTTGCCGTAACCGAAAAGTACGATCCGTTTCTCCTCCGTCTCCGCCAGTAGATCGTCCAGATGCAGATGATACTCCATACTCTCCATCTTATCCCACCTCGCATTCACCGCCGCAGCTGAGCTCACGGAAATACTCTACGCTCATGCGATGCCCCATCACCAGAAGGACATCTCCCTGCTCGAGTTCGAGCTCCGGCTCCGGATTGAAATGAAATTTCCCGTCTTCACGCTTCTGAACTCCGATAAGCACCAGTTTATAGGAACGGAAATCGATCTTCCCCACGTTCATCCCCAGCAGACGGCTGTGGGCAAAAACCGGCACCTCATCCAAGCGAGCGATACTCTTGCCCATAAAAATCCCGCTGATCGCCCGGTACATGATCGGCCGCAGAATCGCCACGGCCATCAGCGTACTCGCCATCTCTTCGGGTAGCAGGATATGATCGACTCCCGCCCGTTCGTACTTGGAAGCGATCTCGGGAGAACTGGCCCGGGCAACAACCCGGATCGTCGGATCGATGCTCTTGGCGTTGAGGGTGATGTAGATATTCTCCACATCGTCGTGACTCATGCAAAGCACCGTCACCTTGGCTCCCTTGAGATTGAAGCGCGCCAGGGTTTCATGACGGCTGGCATCATCCACGATCGCGTTGTAACCGTCATGGATCGCCTCCTGCACCCGAAGAGGATCCTTGTCGAGGATGATGTAGTCATGTTCCGTGAGCTTCTGCTGGCGAAAAAACATCTTGGCCATCTGCCCGTATCCGCAGATGATCAAAAACTTTTCGCTCTTGTTGACCTCTTCGACGATTCGTTCCTCTTTGAGTTGGATCAGCTTTTCGGAGAAGGCCGAAACGATCACCGAGGTGGCGAAGGAGATCATCGCAATGCCTAGGAGAATAATAAGTACGGCGATGATTCGACCGGGAACGGAGATCGGCGCGATATCCCCGTACCCGACGGTGGTGATGGTCACCAGCGACCAGTAGAGAGCGTCGAAAATATTATGAATGTTGGGGTTGTGGGTCTCTTCGAGCACATAGAGGGCGATCCCCCCCGTCGCCATGACGAAGGCCAGCAGGATCAAGAGGGTCAACAACTCGAAACGCTTGTCGGAGAGTACTTCGACGAACTGATTGATGCTCCGAGCATAACGCAGGAGCTTGAGTACACGGAAGAGAATCAGCAAGCGCAAAACTCTCAGCTCTCGGTAAGCAGGAAGGATCGCCAAGAGATCGATGATCGCCCCGGGGGTAAGCATGTAGGCGAGTTTCTTCCTCAAGCCCTCGCCTAGAGCTCGCCAGACGCGAAACTCCCGCCCGATGAAACTCGCCTCTTCGTATTCGTGGACAAAATCCTCCGTCAAATCGCTGGAGACCCATAGACGCAACAAATATTCCACGAGGAAGAGAAAAGAAACGACATAAACATCGTAAAAAACCAGCCATTTGGGCACGGGATTTTTCACTTCGTAGATCAGAATAAAGACGGAAGAGAGGATCAAAAAAATGATCGTCAGATCCAGATATTTTTTCTTTGGATTCTCCGGATCGTTAAGGAGGCTACGAACCGATTCCTTGAAGCGGTGGTAGCGCCGGGAGTTGTGCAGCCTCAGTGCCCAGCGGACAAGAGGGTGACTGGAGGGGTCCCTACGCTGCAGTCTCATGCGCCGAGACGCTCTTTGAGCAGCTCGTTCACTTTACCGGGGTTGGCGGAACCTTTGGAGGCTTTCATCACCTGCCCGACAAAGAAGCCGAAGAGTTTTTCCTTGCCCCCCCGGTACTCCTCGACCTTTTCAGGATTGGCCGCAAGCACTTCGTCGATCAGGGTCAGGATCGCCCCGTCGTCGCTGACTTGCTTAAGACCCAGTTTTTCGATGAGGACGTCGATGTCCCTCTCTCGCTCTTGCATCATGTAATCGAGGATCTCCTTGGCCCCTTTGCCGCTAATCGTCCCATCCTCGATCCGTGCGATGAGCCGCCCCATCGTCTGCGCATCTACGGGAGAATCCTGGATCTCAAGACCGGCTTTGTTCAGACGCCCGAGCAGTTCCGACGTCAGCCAAGTCACGGCCGATTTCGCCGGGGCTCCCGCCGCGATCATCGCTTCGAAATAGGCCGCCAGCTCCTTCTGGGCGGTCAGCACCAGAGCATCTTTGTGTTTGACGCCCAGCTCTTCACGGTAGCGACGCACTTTCTCGTCGGGAAGCTCGGGAATTTTTTTGGCCTCTTCGATCATCTCCTCGGTGACGATCACGGGCCGAAGGTCGGGGTCGGGGAAATAGCGATAATCGGCACTCTCCTCCTTACCTCGCATGGAGTGGGTCTCTCCCTTTTCCGCATCGAAGAGCCGAGTCTCCTGCCACACCTCCTCTTCGTAGACGCCGTCTTCGTATGCTTCGATCTGGCGCTGCACCTCATATTCGATCGCCTGCTTGACGAAGCGGAAAGAGTTGATGTTCTTGATCTCCACGCGGGTACCGAACTCCGCGCTTCCTTTGGGACGGATCGAGACATTCACGTCGCAGCGAAAAGAGCCCTCTTGCATGTTCGCGTCGCTGATCTCGAGATAGCGCACGATGGAGTGGAGCTTGCGCAGATACTCTACCGCCTCGTCGCTGCTGCGCATATCCGGCTCGCTGACGATCTCCAGAAGGGGAGTGTCGGCCCGGTTGAGATCGACTTTGGAAATTGGCCCCTCGTGGATACTCTTGCCCGCGTCGGCTTCCAGATGCGCCCGGGTGATTCCGACACGCTTCTCCTGACCATCTTTATTCACGATGAAAAGTTCCCCGTCCTGCACGATCGGCACGTCGAACTGGGAAATTTGATAGGCTTTGGGACTATCGGGATAGAAGTAGCTTTTGCGGTTGAAGATCGAGCGCCGATTGACCGTCGCATTGACGGCGTAACCGAAACTCATCGCTTTCTTGACCGCCTCCTTGTTGAGCACGGGCAACGCTCCCGGAAGCCCCAGGCATACGGGACACGTGTTTTTATTCTGATGCTCCGCAAAGCTCGTCGGGCAGGAGCAGAAGATCTTGGAGCGGGTGTTGAGCTGGACATGCACTTCCAATCCGATCACGGTTTCAAACATGGTCAACCTCTTCGCTAATGAATTCTTGGAACGATTCGTAATGGGAGAGATTATATCGCTTCATGCATTTGAGCAGGATTAGGCACGTTGAAGATTTTAAATTCTTATCTCGCTGAAAAACTTTTAGCCGAAATAGCGTATCGAAGCGAACCCCACCGCTCCGGCCGATAAAGCCTCGTCGATGTTGCGCTCCTCGACGATCCCTCCCAAAGCGATGACCGGAATCTCGATCTCACGCACCATCGCTGCGAACTTTTCGATTCCGAGCGCCTCTCCTTTGCCCGGAGACGGAAAAAGCGGGCTCAGCGTAACCATCTCTGCCCCGAGATCCAGAGCTTTGCGTGCTTGCTCGAGCGTATGCGTGCTTGCGATGCTCATCAACCCGAGGCGCTTCGCCCGAGGCACTTGTTCGATCCGGCCGGACGACAGATGCACCCCGTCGGCCCCCAGACTCCATGCCAACTGAGGATCATCGTGAAGCAGGATTTTTTCAAAGGGGAGTTCTCTGGCAATGGCTACAAACTCTTCGGCAAAACGAGCATAGTCGGGATTGTGTTTGTCACGGTAGAGCACCATCATCGCGCCTCGTTCGGCCATGCGTTCCAGATCTTCCCCAAAATATCCCGGACGCAAGGTGGAGGGATCGGTGATCGCGTACCGAATCATCGCTCCGGCCGTCTCTCCAGTTCTCGGGCGATACGCTCCAGAAGCCTGCTCTGACGACGCATCTCCTCGCTACGGCGAAAGCCTGCCATCAGATACTCCAAACATACGACTCCCAAAACCCCGGGAACGGCATAAAGCACGACGTATACCATGAGGGAGAGAAGCCCCGTTTCCCGGTAGAGATAGAATGCCAGTGAAGCTCCGATCAACACAGCTGCCCAGGCAATGCCCAGAAGAAAGTTGATGAGAAAAGTAAGTAGTTTCGAAGAAAGATGCATGATATAGCAGTAAAAAACCGATCGGCTTCGCAGCCGGGCTTAGACTGCTCCCAGCGTATCGACGACGGGCTCGGGAGCTTTCTCGGGATGCTCCTCTTCCAGTGCGACGGCACCGGCAAGATAGACGTAAGTCAGGATCATGAAGACGAAAGTCTGCAGCAGTGCGGAGAAGGTCAGCAGTACGAATCCCGGCAGGGGCACCAACCAAGGCACCAGCATCAGCAGAACCCAGAGGAAGAGGTCATCCCCCTTGATGTTTCCGAAAAGCCGGAAGGAAAGGGAGATGATCCGGGAAATATGAGAAACGATCTCGATGGGGAACATCAACGGAGCCAGCAGTTTCACCGGACCGGCAAAGTGGGCGAAGTAGTGGACCACACCCTGCTTTTTGATTCCCTCGTAATTGTAGTAGAAGAAAACGACCAGTGCGAGAGGAAGGGTCACGTTGATGTTGGAAGTAGGAGACTCGAATCCGGGAATGATTCCGATCAGGTTGTTGACCAGCACGAAAAGCCCGATTGTCGCTACGAGAGGCAAATATTTGCGCGCCAACTCTTCCCCGATCACGTCACGCCCCATGGCGATCACGCCGCCGAGATAGGCCTCCATCACATTCTGCGTCCCCGTAGGAACGGCTTTGAGGTTGCTTGTCGCTTTGAATGCCAGCCACATGACAATGACCGCCACAAGCAGCAGGTGACCGATCACCATTCCGACACCCTCTCCCGTTATCGCACCGATAAAGGTAAATACACCTTCCATCTCATCCCTTTCACACAATTGGATTATTTTGAAGATAATTATAGCCAATCAACCCTTAGCCGAATCGAAAACAGGGGGGAGAATGGAAGATGGAAGATGGAGAATGGAAGATGATTTTGGATTTTGAATTTTGGATTTTAAATTGAGGATT
>CAYUXG010000011.1:0-13051 GCA_964448735.1 uncultured Nitratifractor sp.
CAGCAGCATGCGCACAATCCGGTGCATTGGTACCCCTGGGGCAAGGAGGCCTTCGAGAAGGCGCGTAGGGAGCATAAGCCGATCTTTCTCTCCATCGGATACAGCACCTGCCACTGGTGCCACGTGATGGAGGCGGAATCCTTCGAAAACAAGAAGGTCGCGGATCTTCTCAACCGGAATTTCGTAGCGATCAAGGTGGATCGGGAGGAGCGACCCCAGATCGACGCCTATTATCAAAAGGTCTATCAGCTCATCAACCGACGAGGCGGAGGGTGGCCGCTGACGATCCTGCTGACTCCCGATCGCAAACCCTTTTTCGCCGGAACCTACATTCCGCGGGAGGAGAAGTTCGGGCAGCCGGGATTGCTGGATCTGCTTGCACGTGCGGCGAAACTCTGGCACGACGATCCCTCCAAGATCGAGGCGATGGCCAAGCGAATCGATGCGGCGATGAAGCATTTCTCTACGCAGGGGCAGAGCGGGAGCGTCGCGATGGATGTGCAAAAGCTCATTCGCCGTTTCGTCTCGGGTCTGGAAGATACCTTCGATGCGAAATACGGCGGATGGGGTGAGCAGATGAAGTTTCCGCGGGCGACGACCCTGACGGCTCTCTTGCAGATCTATCGCCTCGACGGAGATCCCAAGGCGCTGGAGATGGCCAAAAAGAGCCTGGAGGCGATGGCAAAAGGGGGCATCTACGATCAGGTGGAGGGGGGATTTTTCCGCTACAGCACCGATCGTTTGTGGCGCATTCCCCACTTTGAGAAGATGCTCTACTCCAATGCGGAGCTGATCGAAGCCTACGCTCTGGGGGCGAGAGTGACGGGGGAGGGGCTTTTCGCCCGGGTCGTCTCCCGGAGCGTGGAGACGCTGCGGCGGCACTATCGGGATGCCTCGGGACTCTTCTACGGCGCCAGCGATGCGGACAGCCTCGATCCTGAGAAGGGCAAAAAGGAGGAGGGCTTCTACTACACCTACCGCTACGACCGGCTCGTACCCCTGCTGCAAAAAGCGGGCATTCCGCATCCCGGGAAAGCCCTCGAAGCGTGCGGGATCACGGAAGGAGGCAATTTCATCCACTACCGCTCCAACCCTTACCTAAACGGAGATTGCTCCCCGAAGGTGCTGGCGATCTTGTCCGAGATTCGCAGGGCAAGGCCCTATCCCTTCGTGGATCGCAAAATGCAGGCTTCCTGGAACGCTCTGCTGATCCACGGGCTTTTCGTCGCCGCACCGCTGGATCGAAGATACGCGAAGTTGGGGATGGAAACCCTCCGCGCGCTCAAACGGGAGCTTTGGAAGCATGCTGAGCTCTATCATCAGAAGCTTCCGGGCAAAAAGCCCATCGTGAAAGGGTTGTTCGAAGACTACGCGTTTACGATCGCGGCGGCGATCGACGCCTACGAATGGAGTCAGGACCCTCGTTGGCTGGAGTGGGCGGGAGAGCTTTTGCAAACCGCGCGTGCGAAGTTTTACGAAGCGGGTCGCTGGTACGATAGCCAGGGGGCTTTTCGCAACGTGCTGCAGATCGAAGGAGGCTCCTATCGCAGTCCCCTGGCGGTCATGGCCGATGATATGCTGCGATGGGCGGCGCTGGAAGCGAATCTCAAGATCCAGCACGAAGCGGAGGAGATTTTGCGCGCTTCGAGCGGTGAATTGGCCGCCTATCCCCAGGCGGCTCCGGCGGGCGTGCTGGCTTGGCTGGCGTGGAAAGAGAATTATTGGGTGCTCAAGATCCCCCAAAAGCGCCTGCGCACTCTGCGCCCCGAAATCGAAAAGGAGCTTCGCTACCCCTTCGTGCTCTTCAAAGGAGTGGAGGGATCGCTCTATCAAGCCTGTACGATCGAGAAGTGCTTTCTCTACGACCGTAACGAAACGGCCTACCTCAAAAAGCTCAAAGGGCAGCAGCCGGGCAGGGGGAAGTGAATCACTCCCGGGCGTCTTGTGCGGCTTGGCGCAGACGCTCGGCAAGCCCTAGGGCGAAAGGCTCGAAATCGGGCAGACTCAAGGCCCCCTCCCGCTGCTTTGGGCCCCACATGGGCTCGGGGAAGTGGCTGTCCTCTTCGAAACGGGCCATGATGTGCCAATGCTGGCGCGGGAGGTAGTTGCCGAAAGAGGCGATGTTGATCTTGTGGGGGCGGTAGTACTCCCTCATGGTCTCTTCGATCAGGACGAGCAGATCGCAGAGCCGACGGCGCAAGGCAGGAGGCAGGTCGCTCAGCTCCCGATACTCTTCGTGCAGATGCACAATCACCCACGGAATGGTGCTCTCGTGCCGGATGAGGTAGAAATCCCCGTCGCTGTAGATCGGTGTTTTGTTCATCGTTTTCTCCACCAAAATGGAATCAACATGGGCACTCTCCGGCGGTAGTCGGCATACTCCTCGCCCAGGGTGCGAAGCAGGTCCCGCTCTTCGAAATGCAGCCCGATCAGGATATAGAGCGTAAAGCCCAGCGCCAGAAGCAGATGCCCCGCGCTCATGGAGGGAGCGGCCCAGAGCCCCAGGATCGTGCCCGCCTGGATAGGGTGGCGTAGGTAGCAGTAGAAGCCCCGCTCTTGAAACGTCGGTTCGGGATCGGGGAGCTTTCGCCAGGCGCGATAGGCCTGGTGCAGGCCGAAGAGCTCGAAGTGGTCGATCAAAAAGGTGGCGATCACGGCGACGCTCCAGCCCAGCAGATAGAGCCCCAAAGCGAGGGCCCCCGCGAAAGAGGAGGGGGAGAAATTCCAGAGTCTCTGCGGCAGAGGCTGCCAGAGCAGCAGCAGAAGCAGCAGCGCCAGGGTCGAAGCGAGGGTATAGGTAGCCCGGCGGGTCCCGCGGGGCAGGCGATCGAGCCATCGTTTGATGCCGGGGCGTACCATAAGCGAGTGTTGAAGCCCAAAGAGCGCGATCAAGCCCAGGTCGAGGGCCGCCGCGGCAAAGGGAGAATGCGCAAGCGGCAGAAGCGGCGCCGAATCGACCGTCACGGGGAGGAAGCTCCAGGGATAGATCCAGAGCAGCAGATAGACCAGGGTCGCAAGCCCCGCCAGGTAGGCAAAGAGAGCATACAGAAGGATCGACAATCGCTTCATGAGGCGGCGATTCTTTCGATCAGGGCACTTCCCAGGACTTTGTAGGCGATTTGGGGAGGGAAGCGATCTTCCCAGCGCAGCCCGCCGATCAGGGCGACGGGATGGCGGGAACCTTTGGCCGCTTCCAGGAGTTCGGCACCGCGCACCCTGGCACCCGATTTGGTCGAGGTGGGGCGGTAGGCACCTAGGCCGATGTAGTCCAGATCCAGGGGGTTGGCGAGGGCGATCTCCCGGGCATCGTGGGTGGAAAGCCCCAGGATTTTCCCGCTGCCGAGGATGCCGCGCACCTTGCGCACGGCCTGAGAGGGATCGGGATCGAAAGCCGCCAGATCCTCTTGCCCCAGATGCACGCCGTCGCAAAGCTCGGCCAGGGCCGGGCGGTCGTTGACCAGCAGGGTGCCTTCGTAGAGGGAGCGGATGCTTCGCAGCAGTGCGGCGACTTCGTCGTCGCTTCCCTCTTTGTCGCGCAGCTGAGCGATTGTAATTGCGTTCGCCTGGAGGAATTTCGCGGATTTCTCCGCGCTTACGTCGTAGCGCCGAAGCAGATCGACGTCGAGGAGGGCGTAGACGGGGGTCGGCTTTTGCGTCATCTTTTCTGCCTTGTTCATTTTTCAGCAATCTCAATTTGGGATCGATTCTTTTCCTTCCGCTTGAGTATACTTACTCCAGCTAAAAAAAGGAGAGAGGATGCATCACTCCATCGTGACGATCGGCTGGGTACATCTGTTTTGGCTGCTTCCGCCGGTCTTGATCGTGATCGGGATCTTCGCACGTTGGCGTATCGGCGGAGCCAATGCGCTCTATGCCCTGGGGCGGATGTTGCTGCAGTTGACGCTGATCGGCTATGTGCTGATCTTCATCTTCCGTGCCGAGTCGGGATCGATCGTGCTGGGGGTTTTGGGGGTGATGCTCGGCTTTGCGGCATGGATCGCGCTGCGGACCGTGCCCAAAAGGCGCCGGGGGCTCTTCCCACTGGGTCTAGGGGCGATCGCGGCGGGGGGAGGCGCGACGCTGCTTTTGGTGACGCAGGGGGTCTTGCATCTGCACCCCTGGTATCGCCCCGATTATATGATTCCGTTGGCGGGGATGGTCTTTGCCAACGGGATGAACAGCGTCTCGCTGGCCGCGGAGCGCTACTTCTCCGAGATCGAAGAGGGCGCTAATTGGGTCGAGGCTCGCAACCGTGCGATGCACGCGGCGATGATCCCGGTGCTCAACGCGCTTTTCGCCGTGGGGCTCGTTTCGTTGCCGGGGATGATGACGGGGCAGATTCTCTCGGGCGTCTCTCCTCTGATCGCCGTGCGTTATCAGATCATGGTGATGTTGATGATCTTCTCCGCCGCGGGGATTTCGACGGCGCTCTTTTTGGCTTTTCTGCGGCGTGCGCGGATGCACGAGGTCGCCTAATCGAGGGGACACTCCGTGCGGATCCACTCCAGGTATCGCTTCAATCCTCCCTCTGCAGGGAGCAGGAGGATCTCCGGCGTCTCGTAGGGGTGTTGAGTGAGGATCATGGATTCGATCTTTTCGTAGAGTGCCCGGAGGGTTTTGATCTGCAGGCGGTATTCCCGAGCGGATTGGACGGTGCCTTCCCAACGATAGAGGCTCTCGATCGGCTCGATCTGCACACAGGCCGCCAGACGGGCATCCAGGAGGCTGCGAGCGAGGAAACGCGCATGCTCTTGGTCGTCGGTCGTGGTGATGACGATGCAAAATTCGGATCTTTTCATGAAGATGATTATAGAATATTTCATCCAAGGAGGTGCGAAGCGTGAAAAAGGTGATGATTCTCAGTGGAGCGGGGCTCAGTGCCGAGAGCGGGATCCGGACTTTCCGCGACAGCGATGGGCTCTGGGAAGAGTACGACGTGATGCAGGTTTGTTCGGTCCAGGGCTGGGAGGCGGATCGCAAGTTGGTGACGGAGTTTTACAATGCCCGCAGGCACGATCTGGCGGACAAGGAGCCCAACGCCGCACATCGGATGATCGCCGAGTTGCAAAAGGAGTTTCCGGGGCAGGTCTGGAATCTGACGCAAAACGTGGACGATCTGTTGGAGAGAGCAGGGTGTTCGGAGGTGATTCATCTGCACGGGACGCTGACGGATCTGCGCTGCGAAGCCTGCGGCGCCGTCTGGCCTATTGGCTACCGGCCCCAAAGCCCCGACGAGCGATGCCCCGAGTGCCGTTCGACGCAGGTGCGGCACAACGTGGTGATGTTCGGCGAGCCGGCCCCGGCCTATCGCTTGATCTACAAAGCGATCGCCCAGAGCGACCTTTTCGTCGCTATCGGCACCAGCTCCCAAGTGATCGACGTCGTGCCCATCGCCCGGGAGTTCGAGCACTCGATCCTGGTCAATCCCCGGCGCGAACCCCACGTGACCCATTTCGGCGACCACGAAGAGTTCGTGGACGAAGCGTTTGGGATTTTCCTCCAAAAGAGGGCCACGGAGGCGGCCGAGGAGCTCCGCACACTCGTTTTCGAGCATCTCGCCGGGTGAAGCGTTACGGAATTTTGGGCATAATCGCGATGCAAGTCAAGCGACGGAAGGAGCACCGCTGAAATGACCGATCTGCTGGTAGGATTTCTCAAAGAGTACAGTTATCCCATTCTCTTCCTCTGGAGCATCATGGAGGGGGAGACGGGGCTGGTGATGGCGGGGGTGCTTTCGCACACCGGAGATATGAATCTGGGTCTTTCAATTCTTACGGCGGGGCTCGGGGGCTTCACCGGAGATATGATCTACTTCTTCATCGGGCGGATGAACCGCAAATACGTCTATCGCAAATTTCGCTCCCAGCGCCGTAAATTCGCCCTGGCGCATCTGCTGCTCAAAAAGTACGGCTGGCCCATCATCTTCATCCAGCGCTACCTCTACGGCATGCGCACCGTCATCCCCATCGCCATCGGCATGACGCGCTATCCTACGTCCAAATTTATTTTGATCAACCTGCTTAGCGCGCTGGTCTGGGCGACGGTGACGATCCTGCTGGCTTGGTACTTCGGCGAAGAGATTCTGCATCTGCTGCACTGGGCCCGGGATTATTGGTATATCGTGCTGCCCATGGGGCTTTTGAGCGCCGGCGGGATCTACTACTATTTCCACCGCGCCACCCAAAAAAAGCCTGCGATAGGCACCAAAGAGAGGGTCTGATGGGCACGTTCCTGCGCAGGCTCTTTTCCCAGCCGCATCAACCCTTTTTCCTCCTGGGATCGCTCAATGCGGTGGTGCTCATGCTCCTTTTCATTCCGGCGATGCGCGGTCTGCTGGCGGTCGATGTCATGCGGCTGCACGGTTACGGGATGATTTTTTTGGTTTTTAGCAACTTTTTCTACGGGTTTAGCTACACCACTTTTCCCCGATTCAGCGCGCAGCCTCCGATCGAGAGCCGGCGCTGGATGCGCGTCTGGCTGCTCAATTTCCTGGCGGCTTTGAGCTTTTACGTTTCGATCCCGCTGCCGGAAGCTTTCTATGCGGCGACCGTGCTGACGGCGCTCTCCTTCGCTTCTACGCTGAGGATCTTCCTGCCGATCTACGCCCAAGCTCCCGAACCGAGGCAGGATCAATACTGGATCATCGTTGCCTACGGCATGGGGGCGCTTTCGAACCTGCTCTATCTCCTGGCTGCCGTCCCCTGTGCGAGTTGCCGTAGCGGAGTCTTTCACGCCTATGCCGTGGAGATCGGCATCTGGCTCTATCTGCTTTTTTTGCCGATGCTGGTCGCCTTTCGGATGGTGCCCTTCTTTAGCCGGGTGCAGGGCTACGTGCGGGGCAGGGGTTTCTATCGGGTGCTCATTCTTTTGTTGCTCTCGCACGTGATCGTGTCGCAGGTCGTCCCCAAAGGGCTCTTCGCCGTCGATCTGGCCGCGGCGCTGTGGCTGACGCGGGAGCTGCTGCGCATGGATCTTCCCTTTCCCAACCCCGATCCGCTGCTTTGGGGGCTGCATCTGGCGATGTTTTGGCTGCCTCTGGGCTTTTTCGTCGGCGCAGTGGCGGAGTTTTTCGACGCCTGGTTCGGCGTAGGCTCGCTGCATCTGCCGCTGCATCTGCTGGCTCTGGGCTTCGTGACGACGATCTTCATCGCGTTCGCTACGCGGGTGACGCTGGGCCACGGCGGGGTGCCGATGTACATCGACCGCATGGGTAAGGCGATTTTTCTCCTGACTCAGGCGGTGGTGCTGGGACGGATCGTCCTCTCTCTGGCGGCTATGTCGGGGCATCTCTTTCCCTGGTTCGACATCGCGGCGAGCCTTTGGATTCTGCTCTTCGCGCTTTGGCTCTTTCGATATGGAAAAATATTGATTCGTGGGCCGCAGCAGCTTTGAGGCAGGAAAAACCCAAGGTTTGGTCCATTTGAGAGCATAGTTGAAAGGATATTTACAAATATGAAAACCGAACTTTCCCTCCGGCAAGAGGACTCCAAAGTCGAAGTCAGCGGCTTCGAGGCGCGTTACTACGATACGCTGATGAATCTCATCACCCTGGGGTGGTACCCCTCCTTCATCCGCAAGGCGATCGCCGATCTGGATCTCAAAGAGGGGGAGAGGGTGCTCGATCTGGGGGCGGGCACGGGGCGCAACGCTCTGCTGATGCAGCCGTATCTCGGAGCATCGGGAGAGGTGCTGGGGCTGGAGATCGGCGAAGAGATGCAGCGGCAATTTCTGCACAAGACCCGAGCCTATCCCAATCTCCGCCTGGAAAATCTCCGCATCGACGAGCCCCTGCCGTATCGGGAAGAGTTCGACCGTGCGTTTATCTCCTTTGTCCTGCACGGTTTTATCCAGGAGCGACGCGAGAGCATCATCGAAAACGTTCGTCGCGCCCTCAAGCCCGGCGGTGTCTTCGCCATCCTCGACTACGCCAACTTCGACGTGGATCGCTCTCCTGCCTGGGTTCGTTTCGCGATTCGCAAAGTGGAGTGCCCCTTGGCAGAGGATTTCATTCGTAGAGATACCCGTGCGATGCTCGAAGCTCATGGATTCGGGGAGTTTGAGGAGAATTTTTATATGAGAGGGTACCTGCGCCTGCTCAAAGCGAAAAAATTGTCGTGAAACTGTAAAGTTGGAAGTGGGTTAAAAGTGGGAAAACGCGGGAAGCCCTCCAAAGGAGGGGCTCCCGCAGGGGGATTTAGAGAGGGGTGACGTTTTCGGCCTGGGGGCCTTTCATACCTTCACCGATCTCGAAGGAGACCTTCTGTCCCTCGTAGAGAGAGACGCGGCCGCCCGTGGGGTTGTTGACTTGACGGAAATGAACGAATACGTCGTTCCCACCGTTGTCCTGCTGAATGAAACCATAACCTTTTTCGTCGTTGAACCATTTGACGGTTCCGTGATGCAATTCTGCCATTGTGATACCTTTACGGATTTGAAATTACACTCAATTGAGCGGAATCAAAATGTCGGGGAGTCTTCAGGGTCTAGCGGAGCAACGGTAACGCGGCAACACATCTAACACCAAAGATGAACTCGAACCTCATCTTTCTTCGGGGTCATTATAGCCGCATCGCAGGGGGAAAGCAAGGGTTTTTGGACAAAAGCGCGAAATTCGTGAAATTTCTCGGAACTTCTCACTCCACGGGGACGAAGGCTTCGCTTCTTCCTTTGTACTCCAGGTAGAGATCGCCGTCGCGATAGTCCGGGGCGCGGGGGCAGGAGACGAGGCGCAGGGATTGGGCTTCGACGGGGGTGGGAGGCACGATGCCGCTGTGGGAGCGGAGCGTTGCGGGATAGAGGGAAGTGTTGAGGATCCAGAAGTCGCTGAAATCGGGGGCATCGGGGATCTCCCTGCGCACGCCGCGCTTTTGGGAGCTGGCGAGGCCTTCGAGCAAAAAGACGTCGTTGTAGAAGCTGTCGTCGGCATCGGCAGGGAGCAGGTCGCCCCGGTCGTTGCGGGAGACGAAGGCGACGATCTCGATGCCGTCTTTCGTCCGGCGGTTGATGAGGGAGTAGAGTTTGCGCTTGTCGCGGATCTCCTCCATCCCTTTGAAACGATGGTAGGCGTCGATATGCGCTCCCAGCAGAGTGTTTTCGAGACGGTCGAAGCTGGCCAGTTCGTAGGCGATCTTGCGATCCTGCAGATAGGCCGAGGCGCGCTCGGCGATGCGCTCGAACTGCCGGCGGACCCGTTCGTTGAGCAGAGGGTCGAAGATCCGCTTCGTCAGAAGCAGAAGGCGGGCAAAGAGCCGGCCGAAGAGATACCCCAGGCGGTTGAGAAAGCGGGTGACGGGGTGATCGGGTCCCAGGGTGCGCTCCAGCCAGGAGAAAAACCAGCTGAAGGCGAAGACTTCGAAGATGGGGGTGAGCCAGGAGTTGAAGAGCACCCCGGCGATCTTGCCCGCGATCAGCAGCGCCGTTTTGGAGAGGCTGATAATGATGACTTTGAGTTCGGTGAAGAGAAAGAGATGCCCCAGATACCCTCCGAGGTAGAGGAGCCAGAGGGAAATTCCCGAGACGAGGAGGGCGAGCAGGGCGTTGCGGACTTTGGCCCGCAGGTCCATCCCCAGGTAGTACTCTCTGGCCTCCCTTAGCGCTCCCGAGATTGGCTCGAAGACATTGCGCCGAAGCCAGCGGGAGAAGACATTGTCGAGAAACCAGCGTTTGATCAGCAGCAGCGATCCCTGCAGCAGGGTCAGACTCTTGAAAAAGGCAAGAAGCTTGAGTTTGGAAGCGCTGTAAAAGGAGAGAATCGCCCCCTTGAAAACGAGAGCCGCGGCCAGCATGTAGCCCAGTGCCAGATCCCAGCTTTCGGGCCAGAAGGCATAGAGTAGCAGCGCCAGGGCGAAGGGGATGAAGATCAGCAGCGCGGCCAGGTCGCGTCGTCGCACCGCCGGGTCACTCCTCTTCGGCGACGTCGGTGGTGTAGACGCCCGTGGCGGTCTTCCAGATGATGGAGGCGTTCATTCCCAGCCAGATGATCAGCCCCATGCCGATCGTGGCGATCCATCCCAGGACCGTGGCGTCGGAGGTGTCGAGCCAGCCTTTCTGGGCCAGGCCGTAGACGAAGGCGACGATGATCGCCGCCGCGATCATCGCCCCGTACCAGCGCAGGCTCTGGTAGATCGCTTTGAAGGCCATGAGCCAGAAAGCGACCATCACCAGGATATAGAAGGGTTTGAAACCCTCCAAAGGATTGCCCTGAAAAAGATAGTGGACGAAATGGTGGCCCGTGGGATTCCATGTGCCGATGGCCAGGGCCAAGGAGAGGATCAGGGAGACCCACCAGCGCAGATGGCTGACCTTTTTGCCGCTTTTGGTGACGGAGCGTTTGACGAGGATATCGGGGAGCATGCGTTGCCTTCCATCATGGGGAATTTTTTCGTCATTATATCAGGTGGATTGTGACTCTTACGATATAATTTTCCATTATCATCCTCAATCAGGATAACTCGTTTTAGTAAAGAAAGGGCAAGATGGAAAACCGATTCAACAATCGCAGGGGATTCTGCCCCGGAGTCTACGGCATGATCGTGTCGCTTCCGGCGCTTTTCGTGGCGGCGCTGGTGGCAAGCTATCTGGGCTATTTGCCCTTTTCGGTGGAGATTCATACGCTTGTGACCATCGTGGCGATCTTTCTGATCTTTCTCTTTTTTATCCCTCACAACGCCAGCTATGCCGCCTGCCGGATCGCGCGCAACTTCGGCCTGATGGAGCAGGATCTCCAGGATGCCCTGAAGAAAAACGCCCTGACCATCATGGGCAAGACCAAATCGACCCTGACGGTGCGGGATTTCGTCGAAGAGTATTTCAAAGATGTGCGCGACGACAACTATGCCCGGGTCGCGGCGACGATCTTCCCCATGCTGGGAATCCTGGGGACCTTCGTGGCGATCGCCATCTCCATGCCCGACTTTACCGTCAGCACCACCGAAAAGCTCGACCGGGAGATTTCGATTCTGCTTTCGGGGGTCGGCACCGCTTTTTACGCTTCGATCTACGGGATTTTCCTTTCGCTCTGGTGGATCTTTTTCGAGCGGCGTGGATTGGCCAAGATCGAAGCTCAGGTGATTGCCCTGGAGGATCTCTACGGTTCCAAGATCTGGAGCCGCAGCGAACTGGTCAAGCACGAGCATATGCAGAGTGAACTCAAAGATCAAAAGATCATCCAAACCCTTCGCGAAACTTTCAACCTGGACTTCATCAAGGATATGAATGCCCAGTACATGCGCAATTATCAGCGGATCGTGGAGGATACGGGGGAGAGCTTCTCCAAAATGGCCGAGAAGATGCAGCAAGCCTCCGAAGACCTGCGCCGCACCCTCGAGCTTCTGGGCGATCGCCGAGAAGCGCTCAAGGCCGAGGAGGCGATGCGCCGCAACATGGAGAGCTTCGCGAGAACCGCATCCGAATTGCAAGAGGGGCTGGAGCGTTTCGACGAGAGCGTCGAGCGCAATCTGGAGAAGGTCGATTACGAGCTGGCCTCCGCCGTGGAGCGTCTGGGCCGGATGACGGAGCTCATCGCGAGAGAGCATGAGCGCATGAGCCGGCGCAGGGCTTCCGAGCCAGGGGAGGAGCGGGAGTGATGTTTCGTCGGGATCGGCGCCCCGAAGAGAGCAACAACTTCTGGGTCTCCTACGCGGACCTGATGGCGGGGCTGCTCTTTGTCTTCATCCTCCTCATCGGTGCCATCGTCTCCAAATCGATCCTTTTACGGGAGAATCTGCACAAACAGGAGACGAAGCTCCAGCAGGCCCGCAGGGATTTGCAGGAGAAGGAGAAGCGCCTTCGCCTCAACCGGGAGCATCTGGCTCAGTTGGAGTCGGAGCTTCGCAAGCGCGAAGAGGCGATCCGCAGCGGCAAGAGCCGGATCCAGAAGCAAAAGAGCGTCATCACCCTCCAGCAAAAAAAGATCTCCTCCGCCGAAGAGAAGATCCGCCTCCAGGCGGAAGAGGTGCGCAAACTCCATCTCCTTCTCGAAGAGCTCAAGCTCCGGCTGGGCAGGGAGCAAAACCGCACCCGCACCCTCCTGGCGAGCAATGCCGATCTCAACCGCACGCTTGGCCAGAAAGATCGCCAAATTGCCGCATTGCAAGGCTCTCTCAAGGACAAAGAGAGCCTCATCACCCTCAGCGACAAAGAGCTCAAACTCCGCCAAAAAGAGCTCGAGCGGCTCAATCAGCTTCTGCTGGCGCGCAACGCCAAGATCGACGATCTCAACAAGAAGATCATCCTCCTGCAGAATATCGGCAAGGAGAGCAACGTCACCCTGGCCGAGAAGCAGAAAAAGCTCCAGCAGTACGTCAACCGGGTCATCGTGCTCTCGAACAAGCTCACCAAAGCCGAGGATGAGCTGCACCTCAAAGACAAAAAGCTTACGGAGCTTCTCGAAGCCCTCGACAAGCAAAAGACCCGCTACGACGATCTGGTCGCGAGGCTGCAGAAACAGCGCGCGCAGATCAAGACCCTCACGGGCATCCGCCTCAAAGTCGTCGCCGCACTCAAAGAGACCCTGGGCAACAAGATCTCCATCGACAAGAAGAGCGGCGCGCTCCGCCTGAGCTCCAAGATCCTCTTCGACCGGGGAAGTGCCCAGCTCAAAGAGGGGGCGAAAAAGGAGCTCAAAGAGACCTTCGAGAAGTACATCGCCGCGCTCATGAGCAACCGGGCGATCCGCCCCTATCTCGATCGCATCGTCATCGAGGGGCACACCGACAGCGACGGGGGCTACCTCTACAACCTGGAGC
Source organism: uncultured Nitratifractor sp. (assembly GCA_964448735.1). Classification (GTDB taxonomy): domain Bacteria; phylum Campylobacterota; class Campylobacteria; order Campylobacterales; family Sulfurovaceae; genus Nitratifractor. The sequence goes on from CAYUXG010000011.1 coordinate 12,747, forward strand.
TCTCCCAGAAGCGGGCCCTGGCGGTGATGAACTATCTGCTCTCTCTGCCGATCGCCCAAAAGTACCACCTCAAGAAGTATCTCGTCGCCAGCGGCCGGGCCTACATGGATCGGATCATGCGCCACGGCGTGGAGGACAAGGAGGCTTCCCGGCGCATCGAGATCAAATTCCGCCTGAAAAACCGCGAAGCGATGTACGAGATCGAGAGGATTCTGGATGAGAATAAAAAGCAGCTCTTTTGAACCCCGCCGCCTGCGCAAGGCGGTGCGCCGGCTCGAAGAGATGGAGCGGCGAATGCGAGGCGT
>CAYUXG010000012.1:0-5708 GCA_964448735.1 uncultured Nitratifractor sp.
ACGGGTGCGCCGAAGGCGTGTTCGAGGACGATCTTTGCCGTCTTGGGTCCGATCCCTTTCATCGAAGTCAACTCCTCCAGCGTCGAGGGGACCTCTCCTTCGTAGCGATCCAAGAGGACTCGGCTGACTTGCACGATCGAGGCGGCCTTCTTTCTCCAAAATCCCACGGGATAGATCGCCTCGGCGATGCGTTCCTGCCCCAGATCGAGCATCTCCTGCGGCGTTCGCGCCAGAGCAAAGAGCCGCTTGGCCGCTTGCAGTGTCACTTCGTCACGGGTCTGAAAACTCAGCAGCGTCGAAACCAGAATCGTATAGGGAGTACGTTCATACGCGTTTTCGAAAGATTTTGCGGGGGCGTCCCAGCGGGGATACTCCCGACGGAGACGATCGAGCAGGAGGAGGAAAGTCGCTCGATCCACCGGGGAACTTACTTTTGGCTCTTTTTCCCGGAGATCTCGGCGACGATCACGCCTCGGAGATCCCCTTCATGGAAGCCGACCGCTTTGTCGTCGGGGTATCTCTTTTCGATCAGCTCGTGCACCTTGGGATCAATCTTGGCGACCGGTCCATGGCATTTGAGGCAGGCTTTTTTGGTGATCAGCGGCACATAAACCCGCTCCACTCCGCCCACATCCACGACCACGGGCTTCTTCTTGAAGGTGCCCTCCTTGATGGCCGCTTCCATCTTCTTCATCACTTCGGTATCGATCGCGTCGGGTTTGTTCTCGGGGTTGCGGTAACGCAAAGCCGTACGGCGCACCCTGACTCCCTCGGGAAACTCGGCATTGACCTTTTTGGTCAAATCTTCGGCACTCTTGGAGCAGAAATAGGCCGCCTGCAACCCGCTGGGATCCTGCTTGAGGTATTTGACCAGATTACCCTTGAGCTCTTTGCCCAGCATTTTGATGTATTTGACCCCTTCGGGAGGCGTCGCCGCCTGCTCTGCGGCCATCACTCCGATCGTCATGCATCCGAGAAGTAAAAGACTCTTTTTCATTTGCTTTCCTTTTGAAAAATATTTCTCGGGATTATAATGCTCCACAGATTAAAAGCAGATAAAATCACTCCGATTTTACCTTTCTGGGTTTTCTACGCCGCCTGCTCCTGCACATACGCTTCGTAATCTCCCCGGAAATCGCTGATCGTGCCGTCTTCATCAAGCCGGATGATCCGGTTGGCGAAGGCGTCGATGAGCTCCCGGTCGTGAGTGACGCAGATCACTCCGCCGCGATAATTGTGCAAGGCTTCCCCCAAAGCGACGATCGCTTCCAGGTCCAGGTGATTGTCCGGTTCGTCCATGACGAGGAAATTGGCGCTGTCCATCATCATCTTGGACATCATGATGCGGTGTTTCTCTCCCCCGCTGCAGGCATCGACCTCCTTCTCCTGCTCTTCCCCGCTAAAGAGCATGCGCCCCAGGCATTTGCGGATCTCGTCGATGTGCCATTTTTGGTCGTGGTTTTGGATCCACTGATAGAGTTTTTCATGCCCCTTGACGATCTCCGTGGTGTTTTGAGGGAAATAGGTCGGCGTCACCGTCTGCCCCCACTTCACCGTCCCCGCGTCGGGCTCGAGCCGTCCCATGAGGATCTCCAGCAGCGTCGTTTTTCCCACGCCGTTGGCGCCGATGAGGGCGATCTTGTCTCCTTTGTCGACTTTGAAACTCAGGTGCTCGAAGACTTTGTGATCGCCGTAGCTCTTGGCCAGCTCCTGCACCTCCAGCACTTCGTTGCCGATCTCTCTCGAAGCTTTGAAGACGATGGAGGGATCGCGGCGGCTGGAGATTTTGACCTCTTCGATCTGCAGCTTCTCCAGCTGCTTCTGGCGGCTCGTCGCTTGGCGGGCTTTGGAGGCGTTGGCACTGAAGCGAGCGATGAATTTTTCGAGCTCCTCTTTCTCTTTGAGCTTCTTGTTGCGTTCGAGTTCACGCTGTTTGGCCACCAGATTGGCGGCGATGTACCAGTCGTCGTAGGTCCCGGTAAATTCACGGATCGTCTGAAAATCCAGATCCAGGATATTCGTCGCCACGGCATTGAGAAAATGTCGATCGTGGGAGATCACGACCAGGACCCCTTCGTAACGACGAAGCTCCTCTTCCAGCCAGGCGATCGTCTCCATATCCAGGTTGTTCGTCGGCTCGTCGAGAAGAAGGATCTCGGGCTTGAGAAAGAGCACCTGCGCCAGCAGGATCTTGAACTTGTCGCCGCCGGTAAGCGAACTCATGAGATCCTGGTGCTGCTCGACGGGAAAGCCCAGTGCGGTCAGGAGCTTTTCGATCTTGACATCGGCTTCGTAGGTGGGATCCTCCTCGACGCAGATCATCTCCAGCTCGCCGAGCCTCTCGTTGACCTTCTCGTCATCGAAGTCGCCTTCCATATAGAGCCGCTCCTTCTCCTTGACGGCATCGTAGAGGCGTTTGTTGCCGTAGAGCACGGCGTCGTGGAGGGTGAACTCTTCGAAGGCATACTGGTTCTGCCCCAGCATCCCTACTTTGGCTCCGGGCTGCACTTGAACCTCCCCTTCACTGGGCTCGATCTCTCCGGCGAGGATCTTCATGAAGGTCGATTTGCCTGCCCCGTTGGCCCCGATAAGGCCGTAGCGTTTGCCGGGGTCAAGCGTGAGGTTGATCTTGTCGAAAAGCACCCGCTTTCCGTAGCGTTGGGTCAGATTGACGGTACTGATCATGGTTTTTCCTTAAACTGTTCATTATGCTTTATATGAATATTTTGAACGGTATTATAGTCAAATCGCGAAAGGCTCTTCCAATCGATCTGAAGGGAGAAAAAGGGAAAGAACTGATGGAAAAATCAGCGCAGGTTCAAGTAGCGCTCGATCTCTTCTTTGAGCCGATCCAACTCTTCGGTATATTCGCTCAGAGTGTCAGGGAGCAAATCGTAGCTCTTCTCTTCCAGTATTCGGTGCATTTTTTGCGTCAGGGCATAGAGTCTCTTCGCTCCGAGCGTTCCGCTGATCCCCTCCAGATCGATCATAAGCCCCCGAATGGCATCGTAATTCTTCTCCTCGATCCAGCGGGAAATCTTCTGTGCACTGTCGGCATAATTGACGGAAAAATCCTCCAGGAGCATGGCATAGAGTGCTTCGTCGTTGTTGCTGTGCTCCAGCCCCGTCTCGATATCCAGCCTCTCCCGGTCGATTCCTTCGGCAGTCGATGTTACCGTTTCCGTTCCGGGATGGGCTTGTTTCTGGCGTTGATATTCATTCATAAAAAGTTCGAAAGCCCGGTAGAGTTTCCCCAAGACGATCGGTTTGTCCAGATAGGCATTCATTCCGCTCTCCAGGATCGACTCCACCTCTTCCGGGGTCGTGGAGGCAGTCAATGCCACGACGGGAATATCCTTCAATCGGGGGTCTTTACGGATTTCCCGAGTGGCTTCCAGCCCACCCATTCTCGGCATGTTCACATCCATCAGGACCAGATCGAAATGCTCTCCGGGAGCCCGAAGTTTCTCCAGCGCTTCGATGCCATCCTCTGCCGTGGGCAAATCGATTTTCGAAGCGTTGAGCAGCGTCAAAATCAATTTTTGGTTGATTTTGTTATCTTCGACGACCAAGACCCTTTTGCCGGCAAATTTCGTGAAGCTATCACGGTCGATTCCCGGAGCTTCTTCGATCGGTCCCTCGATTGTCTGAAGCTCGACGGAGGGATTTTGCTCCCGGACGGGAGGATGTTTCTTTTCCTTTTCGACGGTAGGAAGAACTTCTTCCAACTCCAAGACGGGAGCCGTATATTTCCTCTCCTCTTTCTGTTCAGGAGCCTGGCCACTTTTGCGATCGGAACGAGTCGGAGCCTTCTCTTCGGAGATAGATGTTTTGCTTCGCATCTTCATCAGCAGCACAATGATCGCGAGGATCACCACGATACCCAAAGCGATCAAAAGCAGCGGCATATTCGATTGATCTCCCATCACCTCTCCTTTTTCGACAATGAAAAATTATAGCTATAATTCCTAAAGAAAGCTGATAATATGGGACGATCGGAGAAGCGGAATGAAGAAGCGAACGAAATTACTCAGAATCTTCAAAGAAGTGCTGATTGGTCTGCTGCTCCTTTTTCTCTTCAGCCTCGCGCTCAACTGGTATCGTGCTCCCAAAGCGATAGAAAATCCCCTCTCCCGGATCAATGGAACGACCCTTCAGGGCGAAGACGTCCAAAGCTATCTCCGGCTGGGAGAGCCGCTGATGATCCATTTCTGGGGGACCTGGTGTCCGATCTGCGCCCAAGAGGCTTCCAATATCGAGTCCGTCGCCCGGCGCTACCCCGTCATCACCGTCGCCGTCCAAAGCGGAGGCAAAGAGAAGATCCTCGAATGGATGCAATCGCACGGCGTGCACTATCCCGTGCTCGACGATCCCGACGGCTCCCTGGCCAAACGCTTCGGCGTTTCGATTTTCCCCACCACCTTCATCCTCGGCCCCGACGCTCAAGTGAAATTCGTCGAAAGCGGCTACACCACCACCGCGGGGCTGCTCGCGCGGATGAAACTGGCAGAATGACTCCAAAAGAAAGGAACCCCTCAGCGATGCTCCCCGAAAAACGTTCCCGAATCACCGATGAAATCCTCGAAAAACTCCCCTCCCCCTGCTGGCTGCTCGAAGAGCATCTTTTGGAAGAGAACCTTGAAATATTAAAGAATATCAAAGAGAAAACGGGAGTTTCCATTCTCCTGGCACTGAAAGGATTCTCTTTTTGGCACAGCTTTCCAACGGTAAGGCGTTACCTGGACGGGTGCTGCGCCAGCGGTCTCTGGGAAGCGAAGCTGGCCGAGGAGGAGTTCGGCAAAGAGGTGCATACCTACTCCCCGGCCTTCAAAGAGGAGGAGATCGACGAGATCGCGGCGATCAGTCACCATCTCGTCTTCAACTCCCCTGCCCAACTTCGACGCTTCGCCGCTCGCGCCAAGAGGGTCAACCCTGCCCTCTCCCTCGGACTGCGGGTCAATCCGGAATACTCCGAAGCCCCCGTCGAACTCTACAATCCCTGCGGAGCCTTCTCCCGCCTGGGCACCCTCGCACGGGATTTCGACGAATCGACGCTCGATTGGATCGAGGGATTGCATTTCCACGCCCTTTGCGAACAGGACGCGTCGGCGCTGGAGGGAGTGCTCGCAGCCTTCGAAGAGAAGTTCGGCAGATGGCTGGAGCGCTTGAAATGGGTCAATTTTGGGGGAGGACATCACATCACCCGAGCCGATTACGACCGGGAGAAGCTTATTTTAATATTAAATAATTTTAAAAAGCGTCACCCTCATCTGAAACTCTACCTCGAACCGGGAGAAGCCGTAGGATGGCAAACCGGCCCCCTTGTCACCACGGTCCTGGATATCGTCGAAAACGGCATGCCCATCGCCATCCTCGACAGCTCCGCCGAAGCCCACATGCCCGACACGATCATCATGCCCTACCGTGCGGAGGTCCGGGGCGCGGGCGAAGCGGCAGAGAAACCCTACACCTACCGGCTCGGGGGCAATACCTGCCTCGCAGGCGACGTGATGGGAGATTACAGCTTCGATCGTCCCCTGCAAATCGGAGACAAAATCCTCTTTGAAGATCAGATGCACTATACGATGGTCAAAGCCACCACCTTCAACGGCATCCGGCTTCCGGCGATCGCCCTCTTGCGTCGTGACGGCAGCGTCGAAATCCTCCGCACGTTCGGGTACGAAGATTTCAAGAAGCGTTTGGGTTAA
>CAYUXG010000012.1:5808-13002 GCA_964448735.1 uncultured Nitratifractor sp.
CGTCGAAATCCTCCGCACGTTCGGGTACGAAGATTTCAAGAAGCGTTTGGGTTAATCATGATCGCACTGACGAAACGCCCGCTGCATCCGTTTTCGGCGCGGTAGGAGAAATAGGACTCTCTCTCGCAGGCGGTGCACAGAGGGCTGACTTCGATCTTCTCCGCAGAGAGTCCGGCCCCCAGGAGCTGCACGCGATTGACCTCTTTGAGATCGAGATAGGGACTCTTTCCGCCTCGTCGCAGCGCCTTGGGGTATTTTTCGAAGGCGGAGGCCACCTCCTCTCCCACTTCGTAGCAGCATCCGCCGATCGAGGGGCCGATTGCCGCAACGATCGAGCCCGGATCGCAGCCGTAACGGCCGCTCATCTCCTCCACCGTCCGTGCGGCAATGGCTTGGGCCGTGCCTTTCCATCCCGCATGCACCGCGGCGATCACTCTGCGAAGGGGATCGTAGAGGAGCAGAGGCACGCAGTCGGCCGTCAGGATATTCAAAACCACCCCGGGAAGGTCCGTCACCAGAGCATCGGCCTGCACCCTCGTTTCATACTCTTCCCAGGCGATTGCGGGGAGTTTCTCCACCCGGTGGACCCGGTTTCCGTGGACCTGCGTCACTCCGACGAAGCGGCTCTCGGGCCCGAAAAACTCTCGGAGTCTTTCGCGATTTCGCCTGACCTCCTCGGCGGGCTCCCCCGTATGCAGCGCCAGGGAGAAGTTCAGCGGCGTGCCTGCGACTTTGCCGCTGACGAGATGACGCAGTTCGGGATAAGTTTTCAGTAGTTCGTATTGGAGGAACGGCTCCTTTTCCACCTGCACTCCTTTGCTGACCGACTCGATGAGTCTTGGCTATAATAGCAAAAAATATTTCCGGCAGAGCATGGCGGAGGGAGGGTGCATGGAAGTCGATTGGAAAGAGGTCTCCGACTATTTTCGCACCCTTCCCAAGAAGTTCGACTACTTGCTGATCGTGCAGATTCTTCCGCTGCTTGTCATCTCCTCGATTCTGGTCAAGGAGATCGATCCGGCGCTTTTTCACAAACAGCTCATCTACTATACCGTCGGTGCCATCGGTTTCCTCGTCGCCGTCTTCATCCCCTGGCAAAAGATCCTCTGGTGGTTCGCACCGCTGAGCTACGTGGTCAATCTCCTTCTCCTCCTGGCCGTGGACGTGGCGGGCAAATCGATCCTCGGAGCCCGCCGCTGGCTGGCGATCCCCGGGACGGGCCTGACGATTCAACCCTCGGAGTTCATCAAAATCAGCGTCGTTTTGATGCTTGCGTACCTGATCTACCGCAAGCCCCCTCCCGAAAAGGGTTACGGCTTTGTCGATTTTTTCAAACTCTCCCTCGTCATCATCATCCCCTTCCTTCTCATCGCAAAAGAGCCGGATCTGGGCACCGCTCTGGTGCTGCTGATGACCGGCTACGGCATCCTCTTTCTCGCGGGAGTACGTTGGCGCGTCTGGCTGACGGTCCTGCTCGCCGCGGCGCTCGCCGCACCGATACTTTACAATCATCTCCACGATTATCAGAAAAAGCGCATCACCGACTTCCTGGGCAAGCCGAGCTACCATGTGCAGCAATCCCTCATCGCCATCGGATCGGGCGGCTTGACGGGCAAGAGCAAAGAGGATGCCACCCAGACGCAGCTCAAATTCCTTCCCATCGCTTCGAGCGACTTTATCTTCGCCTATCTGGGGGAGCGCTTCGGCTATCGGGGGATGCTTGCCGTCATCATTCTCTATATCCTGCTGATTCTCCATCTCTTGATCCTCTCGCGTATCTACGCTCAGGATTATCTGATCAAATCGGTCGCGGGAGGCCTTGCCTTTCTCATCTTTATCTATATGGATGTCAATATGTACATGATCATCGGCATGGCGCCCGTCGTGGGGGTTCCTCTGCCCATGTTCAGCCACGGGGGAACCTCCTTCATCATCTTCGCCGTCTTCTTCGGAATCCTGCTCAATCTGATTGCCTTCAAAAACTATTTTCAGTATAATGCGGACGCGAAAATTACGATGCTGGAGAAAGAACCCCTCAAGCGTCAGGACGAGCTGGAGCGGCGTCGCCGCAACCTCGAAGAGCTCAAACGTCAAAACCGACAAAAGGGCGAATCTTCCTAACGGGTCTTTAGCTCAGTTGGTTAGAGCTCCCGGCTCATAACCGGGCGGTCCCGAGTTCGAGTCTCGGAGGACCCACCATTTTTCTTCGTTCCAATCCGAATTTTTTCCCTATGCAAACCCTTTTTACGAAGCTCTACTTCCCTGCTCCGCCATGACAAACAGAGGCAGTGTAGAAAGTTCTCACGCGCAGGAATGACAGAAGAAGATTATTCGCGATTCGATCAATTCAATAAAAAAAAGAGGGTTGGAAAAACGGAAAGAGGAAAGATCCGATGCCGCGAAGCGGCAATCGGAGGAAAGATTACTTGCCGAGCTTGCTGATGTAGTCGGCGAGGGCTTTCATGTCGTCAGTGCTGAGTGCAGCAGCCTGACCCTTCATGACGCCGCCCATCCCGTGCTGGTTCAGGGTACCGGCTTTGTAGCCTTCCAGATCTTTGAGGATCTTATCGGCGGGCATGCCTGCGATCACGGCAGATTTACCCAGAGCTTTGGTTTTTCCGTCGGCTCCGTGGCATCCCTGGCACTTGGCGAAGAGAGCTGCACCGTCGGCTGCCATCAGCGTAGCACCGGCGACGATCATGGTCAATGCGATTTTTTTCATGTAATCTCCTTGAAAATGTAATTACGGGATTATTGTAGCAGAAAAATTGTGAATTTATTGTGAAGCAGAAAAAGAAATCGACGAAAAAAGGAAGCGTTATTCCAGTTTTCCCACCACCTTGTAGCGTTGCCAATAGGTATCCAGCGCTTCGTCGAGCTCTTTGTCGGAGAGTTTCAGCGGCTTTTTGAGCCGATGGGTTTTGAAATACTCCTCCCCCATCGCCGAAGTCTCCTTGCTCGGATGGCGGAGGAAATAGCGCAGCCCCGCTTTCATATTTCGCTCGCCGCTGTAGATCAAAAGCGCATTCATGAAAGTCTTTCGCAAAGAGACCTTTTCCCTCCGGTGGCAGGGGACGCAGTTTCGATCGAAACTCCCTTGCGCATGCAGCATGACGAGTCCCAGAATCGTTGCGACGGCCATCCTCCGTATCGTTCTCATCGCTTCTCCTCCCAACGAATCGTCACCCGGGTTCCCTCTCCTTTTTGGGACGCGATCTCGATGAGATAACCGTAATGATCCAAGATCCGTTTGACGATATCGAGCCCCAGACCGAAGCCCCCTTCGACCTCGTCGAAGCGGCGGTAACGCTCGAAAATCTCCCGTAGCTCCTCCGGCGCCATCCCCCGGCCGCGATCTCGGATCGTCAACTCCCCCTTTCGTAACTGCACGTCGATCTCCCCTCCCCGGCGATTGTATTTGACCGCATTGGAGAGCAGATTGTCGATCACCCGTGCCATGAGGCGCCGGTCGGCGGTGATCTCCACCGGCTCGATGCTTGTGTTGAGCAGGATCTCCTTGGAGCGAAACATCAGATCGAAATACTCCAACCTCTCCCGTAGCAACGCGGAGAGATCGAAGCGCTCATCTTTGGGAGGGCGCTCTCCTTCCAGGGTGACGTACTTCAAATCGTCGTAGAGCGTCGAAACCGTCCGGGCCGCCATCTCGATACGTTCGAGTCGCTTGCGAAGACCCGAGTCTTCCATGCGGGAAGCGTCGATCATCTCCATATTGGCCAACATCGCACTCAAAGGCGTATTGAGTTCATGGGTCGTATCCCGGATGAAACGATCGAGCAGCTCGATGGATCGGCGCATCGGACGCACGAAGAGGCGCGCCAAATAGACGCCCGCCGTCGCCAGCACGATCAACGCCAACATCCAAGCGATCGCAATCTTTTTCAGCGTGCCGTGAAGCCACGCGCGATCTTCGGGGATCTCGATGAAGAGATACTTCGCTCCCAGGTAGTAATTGTCGAGGATTTTGACGAAATGGATCACTCCGTCCCGGCGATAAAGCTCATGGACGAAATCGACCGCATTGTTCGAAAGCGTGGAGAAGATCTGCACATGCTCCAGATCGTAGATCGCGCTGCGAAAGCGCGGATCCCGAGGATAGCGCCGCTCCTGAGGGAAATGGTTGTGCAGATGCCGCAGCCGCTTGATTTGATCCGCAGCATAGTCCACCATGCGCGCCTTCTGCTCCAGCAGCATGATCCGTTCCCGAGACTGGTAGTAGAGATAGGAGGCAAAAGTCAGCACCAGGATGACCAGCAGCCAATAAAGTGCGAGAAAGCGTCGCAGACTGCTTCGTTCACTCCGCAGCAACGTAACGATACCCCTGTTTTTTCAGGCTGACGATGCGCTCTTTGCCGATCAGTTTGCGGAGGTTTTTGATGTAGGTGCGCAGCGAACTGTCGCTGGGCTCTTCGTCGTACTCCCAGAGATGGGAAAAGATCGTCTCGTGAGAGAGCACTTCTCCCGGATGGCGCAAAAACAGATCCAGCAATCTCGCCTCTTTCCTCCCGAGCCGCACTTCCCGATCGCCGATCCTAAGGCTCATGGCATCGGGGTCGTAGATCTTCTCTGCGTCGATGCGGACCCCTTCGCCCCCGGCATGGTAATAGCCTCGCCTAAGAAGGGTCTCGATGCGGATACGCAACTCCTTGAGGGCGAAGGGTTTGCGGATGTAGTCGTCACAGCCGCTTTGAAAGCCCTCTTCCAGATCCTCCACGCTCTCGCGGGCCGTCAGGAAGATCGCGGGCGTCTGCACTCCCCGCTCTCTGGCATCGCGCAAGAGTTCGAAACCGTCGATCCCGGGCGTATTGACATCCAGAAGCAGCAGGTCGAAGCTGCGCTCGTAGAGCAGATCCTGGGCCTCCTCTCCGTCATAGACCGGGACGATCTCGTACCCTTGCTGCCGCAGATACTCCGCGATCGTCTCGTTGAGGTTGGCATCATCTTCAAGGAGAAGAAGGGTTTTCGAAGCCATCCTCAGCTCCGTGATTCTCCCAGGAAAAGACGCATGAAACGGACGATGCTCTCTTTCATCTCGTTGCGGTCGACGACCATATCGATGAGTCCGTGCTCGAGCAGGAACTCCGCCCGCTGGAACCCTTCCGGCAAATCGGCGCCGATGGTCTGCTTGATCACCCGCTGGCCGGCGAAACCGATCAGCGCATTGGGCTCGGCCATGATGATGTCCCCGAGCATCGCGAAAGAGGCGCTCACCCCTCCCATGGTCGGATCGGTCAGCACCGAGATGAACGGCAGCCCCTGTTCATGCAGCCGATAGAGCGCCGCGGAGGTTTTGCTCATCTGCATCAGGGAAAAAGTGCTCTCCTGCATCCGCGCTCCCCCGCTGGCCGAGACGATCACCACGCCGCAGCGCTTTTCGATCGCACGGTGGATCGCCCGGACGATCTTCTCCCCTTCGACGGATCCCAGCGATCCTCCCATAAAGGCAAAGTCGAAAACGACCAGTTCGACGGGGACCCCTCCCATGGTGCAGCTTCCGCTGATCACCGAGGAGGTTCTTCCTCCCGTCTTGGCCTTTCCCTCTTCGATGCGCTTTTTGTAACTCTTCTTGTCCACGAACTTCAGAGGATCGACCGGCTGCAGCTGAGCGTCATGCTCCTCGAAACTTCCCTCGTCCGCCAGCAGCTCGATGCGCTCTTTGGCCCCGATGCGGAAGTGGTGGGCGCATTTGGGGCAGACGTTGTTCTTGGCCTCCACCTCCTTGTAGTACATGAGTGAGAGGCACTTGGGACATTTGATCCAGTGGCTGGGGGCTTCGTTTTGCTGGGTCTGCTTGCGCATGCTGCGGAAAAGATTGCCGAAGTTCATCGGATGAGCTCCTTGGGGGATGACGTTTGGTAATTATTTTACCTTATTTTGAAAAATACACCATGTTACAGCTCCGAGCGCGCCTCCAGAAGGATCGTCTCGATCTTTCGCGCCACCTCCCTTTCCCGGGCGACGAGGACGTACTCCTCTTCGACGATCAGCTCCAATCCCTTGCACAGCGCCAAGCCCGCGGCGAAATCGTAGATGCGAAAGGGTCCGACGAAGAGCATGTAGTTGACGTTGCGCGCATAGGCCAAAGAGAGCGCCACCGCGCCGGGAGAGCGGAACTTCAACCCCTCCCGATCCAGAGCCGAGACGATCTCGGGATGGGCATAGGCTCGCTCGAAAATCCCCACTTCCGGGAAGGGAGGAGGTGCCGGCGGAGTGAAACGCTCGCATCCGAGCGTTCCTTGCAGAGGATGCCCCTGCTCATCGATCAAAAAGAGATCGCCGTTGGCCAAGTTGCATACCAGCGCTTCACGGAGGATCCCATCCTCCCCGATCCGGGCGATCGAGACGCCGTAATAGGGAAATCGGCTCAGAGCGTTGGAACTGCCGTCGAGGGGATCGAGGATGATCCGTTGCTTCCCCTCCCCGATGCAACCGCTCTCCTCCGACTCGATCCTTCCGTAGGAGGCCAACGCTTCGGCGAAGATCTTCTCCATCTCCAGATCGAGACCGCTGCTACGATCGCCCCCGGCACCGATCATCTCGTTTTTGTGCATCAAATCCCTGCACTCTGCACTTTTAAGCAGCTTTTTCGCCCTTTGGCAGGCAGCCATCGCCTCTTGATAAAAAGCTCTTTTCACTTTTTCCCTTCCTCTTTCCTATCGGACGGCAAATAGTATATCCAAAGGTCATAGAAGATTTGCAAGGCATGTGAATCGTTATTTTTGAATAATCTCTTCCGGATGTATCACGACCCGCATAAGTGATAAACGAAATGGCTTCATTATAAAAAATGCATAATAGATTGGGTAAGAACTTCAAAAATTGATGTTGGAAATATGATTCTGTGGTATCATTGGGGAGTATAAAGATTATCAAAAGGAGTAAAGATGTCCAAGCAAGTTTTTGTCGTCGGAATCTATCCCGATCTCTCCAAGATCAATGAAACCGTCAAAGAGCTCATCGATTTGGGAATCGACAAAAAAGAGATCTCCGTCGTTGCCAAGCTTTCCGAAGCGGAAGAGGAGACGATAGAGGATGCAGAGATCAAAAAAGCGAATTCTCATGCCCTGGGCTGGGCTGAGCTAGGGGCTGTGGCAGGAGGATTACTGGGACTACTCGTCGGTGGCGTCATTTTCACCGCTCCCGCCGTCGGTACGATGGTCGCCACGGGTACTTCCT
>CAYUXG010000013.1:0-12556 GCA_964448735.1 uncultured Nitratifractor sp.
AGAGGATTGATCAGTTTGGAGTGTTGGGTCGCCTGGAAGATCAGCTTTTTGCGGACTTTGCCGATGACCGTCCCTTTGCGGATGCGGCTGCCGGTCTTGATGAAAGGGGAAATCTTCGAGAGTCCCGCATAGACGGTATGGACTCCGTTTCCGTGCTGGACGATCACCACCTTGCCCAGAATGCTGTTTTCTCCCACATAGACCACCTTGCCGTTGAGTACGGTGCGGACTTTCGTATCGAGCGCCGGAGCCTTGAGCGTCACCGAGTCGTTGAAGATCCTGATCTTGTAGATCGGATCGACATAGGGGCCGAATTTTTTCACGACCCTCGCTCCCCGGAAGGGAGGCATCGTCTTGCCGCCGCGATAGCGGGCGACCCGCTCCTGCTGATAGGAGCTGCCGTACTGCTTGACGTTGCCGCTTGGCTGGGTCTCGGGGAATTGGACCTCCGAATAGTCCACCTCCCTCCCCTCCTCTCGGGCTTGGGCACGCTCCTGCTCTTTTTGTTTGCGCAGCGCTGCGAGCTTTTCGGCTTGACGCTTGAGCTGAGCTTTGCGCTCCGCCTCCCGGCGCTTCGCCTCTTCGATCTCCTCTTTGCGCAGGATGTTGAGCTTGGCCAGGGTTTGGCGAAGCATATTTTGGCGGGTGATGATATCCTGAAGCTTCTTGCGGTAGAGCGCCTCTTCCACCGCCAGCTTTCGCAGCAGTTGCTGCGCCTGGGCCTTTTTCTTCTCGTAGAGTTTGCGCTTTTTCACGATCCCCGCCACGCTGCGTTTGAGTGCCGTGCGGCGCAGGAGCAGCGCGACCCTCTTTTTGCGGCTCGCATCGATGGCGGCTTTGAGCTTTTTGAGTTCCCGGTCGTTGATTTGCCGATAGGCGTCGTAAACCTCTTTGAGGATCACCGAGTTTTCGCTTTTTCGATTCATCTCCTCCATCGCCACGATGGTGGAGAATTGATCGGAGAGGAGGCGGATGAAGCGGTCGTGCTGGCGCTGGATGTTTTTGTCCAGGTCGGCGATCTGGGCATCGACCCCCTGGATCTGTTTGAATGCCTGGGTGTAGTCGGCTTCGCCCTTTTTCTGCTCCTCTCCCAGGCGATCCAGGATCTTCTCGAGCTTTGCCAACTCTTTGCGGGTGCTTTGGATCGTGGAGGCGATTTTGGAGAGCTGCTGATTCATCTGCCGCTTCTGGGCTTCGGCGCTCTGGAGGGTCTTTTTGGAGCGTTGGATCTTCTTCTCGACCTGCGAAGCCGACAAAAGTCCCGCGGCGACGATCAAAACGACGAGCAGACGGATCACTCCCTCTCCTCCCTGCTTTTGTAGGTGACGTTGAGCACCGCCGCGATCACGATCGCGAGGGCGACACCGCCGAGGATCGCCAAATCCTTCGGCTCGAAAAGAAGCGCCTGACGATCGACGAGGATCTCGATCCCGCTGCGGGGGGCCCAATAGTATTTGAGGGCGGCGAAGATCCCTCCGCTGATCAGCGTCGCCACGATCGCATCGACGATCCCCATGCGAAACAGCACGCCGCTACGCAGCAACGCCGGCGCTCCGAAAACCTCCATGATCTGCATCCGCTCCCGATGGGCGAGCTGCCACACCTCCATCTGCTTGAGCACCAGAAAGACGCTCACGAGTGAAAGAAGTGCAACGAAACTCCAGAAAACGATCTTGAGGAAGATGAAGAGGTTGTACTTGGCCCGATGGTTTTCACCGAAGGTTTCGACTTTGCGGATCCCCTTGTGACGCAGCAGCTCTTTGCGGATCATCTCCACCGCATCCCGACTCAGATAACGGTCCAAATGCAGGGTGTAGAAGTGGGGAAGAGCCTTGAGCAGCTCGGCGGTGCTGGTGTTGCTCATCCCCTGGGCGATCTTGCGGGCGATCCGCTCTTTGGAGATGGGGTCGGCTTTGGCGATGTGGGAGTCGATAGCACGGAACTCCTCCGTGCTCATCGCCTTGTCGGAGACGACGAGAATGGTATAAGTCTCCCGAAGCTTCTCTTCGTAATTGCCGGTCACCCGGTCGAAAACCAGCACGAACTCGATCCCCAGCAATATCGCCATCAGGGGGAGGATAAACATCAAATGTTCTCTAACGGACTTCATAGATCCCCTTGCTTTCGATGATGAAGTGTCGGTACGGAATATTAAACAGCGTCGGCAACTGGTGCGTCACCACCACGACGGTGGAACCCAACTGATCGCAGGCATTTTCCAGCAGATCCCAGATGACGTTGGAGGAGTATTCGTCCAGGTTTCCCGTGGGCTCGTCGGCCAGGATCAAAAAAGGGTTTTTGCTCAGGGCCCGGGCCACGCCGACGCGCTGCTGCTCCCCGCCGCTGAGCTCCAGAGGATAGCGTTCCGCCTGCTCCGTCAGCTTCACATGCCGCAGCAGCCGCCGTGCCTGGGTCTGCTGCACCTCCTGGGAATAGCCGGCGATCATGAGGGGCAGCACCACGTTCTTCTCCACGGTCCATTCGTTGATGAGGCGGTAATCTTGGAAGATGATCCCCATATGCGTACGCAACTCTTGGAGCTTGCTCTTGCGGATCCTCCCCATATCGAGCCCTCCGATCGTCAGCGTACCCTCCGCGGGCTTCATCGCCCCGTAGAGCGCTTTGAGCAGGGTCGATTTGCCGCTTCCGCTGGGGCCCGTGACGAAGATGAACTCCCCCTTGCGGATCTTGAAACTGACATTTTCGATCACCTTTTTGCGGCCGTTGTCGTAGGCCAGGCTCAGGTGGGATGCCGTGATCACGTTAGCCATGCAGCGTCGCTCCTATCGTTTGGTGGGCTTTGAGATTGGTCGCACTCCGGACGGGAAGGTCGGGGAAGTAGCCGATCCCCTCCCCCTCTCTCCAGAGCAGATATTTGTGCTCGGGCCGGTCGAAACTGCCGAAGGAGCACTCCACGATCCCTCCCGAGCCGTCGGCGAAGCGGTAGCGATGTCCGAAATGGACGAAGTGTTCCTCTCGCAGCAGCGGCTTTTTGGGAAGCGAAGCGATCTTCTCCCAGCTTGGAGGGGCTTGCAGATCGAAGTCTCCTTCCAGGCGCAGCGGCGGCGACTCCTCCAGCGCTTTGAGGCTCAGGGTGTAGATGTTTTTCTCCATCTTTCGCCAGCGTGCTTCGTATTTGCTCACCACCTCCAGCTCCCGGTTCTTCTCTACCAGAAACTCCGACTTCACCGGCCGGCTGAAGACTTCCAGCGCATAGCGGTAGTAGTTTTCGCTGTCGGTGCGCAGCTCCAGGATCCCGCCCGGGCGAAGCACCCGCAGCGCCTCTTGGACGAACGCGTCGGAGATGACCCGGCGGTGGGGCTTCTTGTCCCAAGGGACGGGGAAATGCACGTAGATCGTCTCCAGACGGTTGGAGGGGAGCATCTCCAGCAGGAGCCGGGCATCGTAGTTGAGCACCCAGACGTTTTGCAAGCTGCGCAGCCGGATCTGCCGCAGGACCTGCTGGGCCGAGGGGGTGTGGATCTCCACGCCGATGAAGAGCGTTTCGGGGTGCCGCTCGGCCTGCCAGAGCAGATGCCGCCCGCTGCCGAAGCCCACCTCCAGCGCCACCTTCTCCCGAGGGAAGGTTTCGATCGATTCGAAATCCCGGATCTTCTTGTCCGCCTCTTCCGCCAACGGAGGTTTGCCGGCGCGGTGCTCGATATTCGAATGCAGGATCTCCAGCCCCGCCGCCTCCGCCAACGCCCCCAGCGCACGCTTGATGCGTCCCACGTCCAGCGGCCGGCTGATCTTGTCGGGGCGAATCAGCAAATCTTTGGATCGGCGTTTGATCTCCAGAACGAAGGGCTCTCCTTCGTACCGTACTCCCAGCAGCTCCACGCTGTGGCCCTCCTCCACCCCCCGAAAGGTGCAGAGCTCTCCCTCGGCCACCAGCCGATCCAGGGATGCGGTCTCGAAAGGTCGGACGATCAGATGGGGCACCGCAGACTCCTACCGTACATCTATGCTCAAGGCCCGCGAAGGCAGTGCGCGAACTCCATCGGCCGTACGGGCGACGATCCGATAACCGTACCGATGTCCCTTTGCAGGGGACATGTCGATGTACTCGGGATTGAGCCGCCCTTTGACCGTGTCGAGGTATTTCCAGGCTCCCCCATCGAGCCGACGCTCCACCACATAGTCCGCGACTCCGGGATAGCTGTGGGGAACCCAGAGCAGCTTGACCACGCCGGAGTCGGCCAGGTAAGCCTTGGCGAAGTCCACCGCAGGAAGAGGCGGAGCGCTCTTGACCTTCACCACCGCACCGGGTACCGATCCGAAGAGTACGCCGAAGGTTTTGAAGGTGTAGAGGTAGGTCTTCCCCGGGCGTACCGTCGTATCGACGTAGTGAGTGGCGTAGCGGTTGCCGATGGTGGCGATCTTCGTCATCTTTTGCGTCCCCGAGCTCGGAATCCCCCGGTAGATATCGATCCCCTCGACCCGCTTGTCCTTGATCGGCTGCCACTCGAAGCCGATACTCGTTTTGTCCACCACCGTTTTGACCTTTCGGATCGTCGGCATGCTCGGATCGGTTTTGATCGCCGTCATGCTGGTCAGGCTGCCCACCGCATCGCTGCACCCCTCAAAGAGCACCGAAAAGCTCAGCAAAGCGATCGACAAAAGCGTGCGTTTGTAGCGTTTCATCCGTCAGACTCCTCTCGTAATATTTCTCCAAATAACGCTGCATATCCGCAAAAAGCGGCGCGGCGATCTCCAGCCGTTTTCCCGTGGCGGGATGGGTCAGATAGAGCAGCCGCGCATGCAGGAAGATCCGGGGGATCTTAGCTCCCTTGCTTTTGAAGCCGTAGGTCTCGTCTCCCAGGATATGCCGTCCCAGATGGGCCAAGTGAACCCGGATCTGATGGGTGCGCCCCGAATGGAGCCGCGCTGCGATCAACTCCCCGCCGTCGCTGCCCTGCTCCAGTTTGAGAAAATCGGTCCGCGCTTGCCGCCCTCCGGGAAGCACCGCCATCTTGAGGCGGTTTTTCGGATGGCGGGCGATGGGTTGATCCACCGTCACATCCTCCCGCAGAGGGTGGTCGATCAGCGCCAGGTAGTAGCGCCCCATCTCCCGCCGCTTGAGCTCCTCCGAGAGCACCCGGTGGATGTCGTTGCTCTTGGCGATGACGATCGCTCCGCTGGTCTCTTTGTCCAGGCGGTGGACGATGCCGTGACGCTCCTCCCCGCTCAGGGTCGAGAGGCGCACGCCCCGGGCGATCAGCCAATCGACCAGCGTCGCCTCCCGCACCGAGGGGGCAGGATGGACCACCACCCCGGCGGGCTTGTTGAGCACCATCAGATGCTCGTCTTCGTAGAGCACCTCCACGTCGAAATCGACCGGAAGTTCCTCCCTACGGGGTGCTTCGAGGAAACGGTAGCGGATGCGCTGCCCCTCTTCCACTCGGTGGGAGGGTTTGCACACTCTCTCCTCCTCCACCTCCACGGCTCCGGCTTTGATAAGCTTTTCGACCTGGTTGCGGCTTTGCCCCAACGCCTCGGCGAGGACCTTGTCCAGGCGGCCCGAAAGGGTACTGAGGAGTTCTCGCTCTTGCTGTGCCACCTTCCGCCACCTCGTTGATTTTTCTCTTTGGGCTTAGAGTGTAGCGTAGGAGGGCTAAGAATAATATTAAATGATATGGCAATGCCCCACGCTTACCCGAGAGCAAGCACCAGCCGCAGCCCCTCTTCGACCTCTTTCATCTCCTCCTCCGTAAGTGAAGCAAGCCGTTCTCCGATCCTGCTTTTGGAGACGGAACGGATCTGTTCCACCATCGCGTCGCTCTCTTTTTCGAGCTTCTCTCGGGGCCTGATCCGCAGGCGTAGAGGTGCAGCACCATCGATCAGGTTGGTCGTCAAAGCCACGACGGTCACAAGATCGAGGACCTCATTGAGTTCACTGTCCGAAACGATCAGGGCGGGACGGACTTTTCCGATCTCTTCCGCACGTTTCTGGGGATTGAAATTCACCAGTACGATCTCCCCTCTCCTATAAGCCGTCATCGAGTGTTCCCTCCAGCCGTTCATTCTCTTCCACCGCAGCGCTTTTGATCTTGCGTGCCGCATCGAGAAGTTTGCGTTTACGACGATAGGCTTCGAACTCTTCCGCCAACTGGGTTCCGAGATAGAGTCCCAGGGCTTTGTGAGATTTTCGATCTTCGATGACAAAACACTCATCGGGAGCGATTTTCAGCAAGGATGGATTGCGCGTTATCTCTCGTACGCCATAAAATTTTGACATTGTCAAACCTTTGTCAGAGATTTTCTGACGATTATAACAAATTTATCCCGCCTTCTCCCCTCTTTTCTGCAGAAAAATCCCTCCCAAAATCAGCCCCAGCCCCACGAGCGTCGAGAGCAAAATCTCCTCTCCCACCAGAAAATGGATCAGCAATAGAGAGAGGAAGGGCGAAAGGTAGATGAGGTTCGAGATCGAGGCGGTGCGCTCGGCGGCTTTGAGCGCGTGAAGCCAGAGCCAGAAGGTCACGCCCATCTCAAAGAGCCCCACATAGAGCGCGCCGAAGGCACCGGCAAGACCCGGCATCGGGATTCCTCCGTGAACGATCGGCAGATAGAGAGCCAGCAGAGCGCTCCCTACCAGGAAATTGAGAAAAAGCAGCGTCACGGGCTCCGCCTCGATGCGGGCGCTGTAGAGCCAGTAGAGTGCCCAGAGCAGCGTGCTGGCCAGGGCGTACCCCACGCCGGCGAGATCTCCCGGGGCCACTCCCGCCAAATCCCCCCGGGTGGCGATGATCAGCACTCCCAGATAGCACAGTGCCCCGGCGATCAGGTCCCTTCGACTCAAGGCATGCCCGAGGATCGGCACCGAAAGAAGCGCGAGCAGGATCCCCCAGCTGTAGTTGATCGCCTGCGCCTCCTGAGCCGGAAGCAGATCATAGGCGTGAAAGAGCATCAGGTAGTAGAGAAAGGGGTTGATCGCCCCCAGCAAAAGGATGCTCCGGGGGCGGCGCCGGAGCAGCCCCCACGCCTGCGCGAATCCTCCCCTCCGTCCCAGCACGAGCGCGAAAAAGATCAGCGACGCGAGCGAAGCCCAAAAGAGCAGCGCGGAGGGGGAGAGATGACGCAGGGAGAGTTTGAACGCCGACGCGACCGTGGACCAGAGCCCCACCGCCGCCAAGGCGTAGATCAGGGCGCTGCGGGGGGATTTTTCCATCCAGCGCACCTCAGAGGGGGCACGAGAGGCTCTCTTGCGTCGGGGCCTGTCGCGGCTCCAGAGGCTCCTGGGAGAAGAAGCGCTCTACCTCCCGGCGCATCTGCTCGGGGTCGCTGAGGGTGTTGACCTTGTGGCGAAAGGCCGAAGCCCCCGGCAATCCCGCCTTGGAGTAGGTGTGCAGATGCTTGCGAAAGAGGATCACCCCGTACTCTCCGTAGTGGGCGATCATCTGGTCGAAATGCTCCAGCACCACCTCCCGCATCAGCTCCGGCGAAACCTCATCGCTGCCCTCTTTGATCTGGCGGAAGATCCAGGGATTGCCCACGGCGGCGCGGCCGATCATGATCCCGTCGCAGCCGGTATGCTCCAGCACCCAACGCGCTTTGGCGGGAGAGTCGATGTCCCCGTTGGCGATGACGGGGATCGAGACGGAGGCTTTGACTTCGGCGATGGCGTCGTAATCGACGGGGGCTTTGAATTTGCCCGAGCGGGTGCGGCCGTGCACGGCGATAAAGTCGGCTCCCGCCTCTTCGCAGACTTTGGCGATGGCGACGTGGTTCTTCTCCCGCACTCCGAGGCGGATTTTGACGGAAGTGTAGGGTTTGTCGCTGTAGCGCTTGATCGTCTCGATGGCGCGGCCCATCTTCTCCAGGTCGCTCAGCAGGGCGCTGCCCTGGAGATTGTTGAAGACCTTGGGCACGGGGCAGCCGCAGTTGAGATCGACGACGTCGATGCCCTCTCTCGCGTTGATCACCTCCAGCGCGCGTTTGATGATCTCGGGGTCGCTGCCGGCGATCTGGACGCTGTAGGGGGTCTCCAGGGGAGATTTTTGCAGCATTCGCTCGGTCTTTTTGCTCCCGTGCGCCAGGGCGTTGGAGCTGATCATTTCACTGACGGTCAGATCGACGCCGAACTTTTTGACGACGGAGCGAAAAGGCAGATCGGTAAAGCCCGCCAGAGGAGCGAGCACATAGAGGGGTTTGGAGAAATCAAGCGTCATTGCAGGCGATCTGGCTGTCGATCAGATCGTCGATTTTGAAGTGGTATTTGCCCCGCTTGAGGATCAAAAAGGCGCGGAAAGGCTTGAACTCCTGCTCGTCGTGCTCTTCCAGGAAGCGACGCGCCTCGTCGAGCATTTCGTACTCGAATAGGATATAGAGGTAGGCGTTTTGGGCTTTTTCCGAGCTTTTGGCCAGGCGCTTGAAGAGCGCGAGATTCTCGTCGGGGCTGAAGCGCTTGAGCGTCGTGCGGGCGATGCGCATGTAGTCGGTGCACTCCAGTTCATGCCCTGCGAGAAAGGCATCGAGCATCTCGGGGCTGAAGCCGATCTCCTCCTTGGCATCGACCCGATCCAGGAGTGTGAAAAGTTCGCTTTTGCCCAGTATGGGAGCGTATTTCTTGAGCTTGTAGAGATCCTCCGAGTGGACCATTTTCTCCAGCGCCCTCTTCGCCACTTCGGGGGCGTAGCCTTCCCGGCTGTTGAGCACCTCTTCGGCAAAACCCTTCTCGTGTTCGAGCCGGTTGAGCTGATTGCGCACGACCAGGGGATTCTCCCGGGAGAGGAAGCGCTCGATCTTCTTGGCTTTGAGATCGACGTATTCGCCGTTTTCGATCTGCTTGACCCACTCCAGGGCTTTGGCGAGCTTGTCGCTGAGCCCCTGCACCGATCCGATCACCTCCAGGCGGGAGACATTGAGCAGCGGAGCCCCTTCGCGCATCTGGGGCGTGGCGTAGCGGTGCGCTTTGGGCTCTTGGAGCAGGCTCCAGTAGAGCGCATCTTTCATCTCCTCCGTATCCTGCAGTAGCTTTCTGCGCCGGAAATACCCGCGGGTCCCGTGATAGACCATATGCAGGATCGTCAGGAGGTAGAGCAGCCCCATGGCCAGCCCGACCCAGACGGCGATGGGCAGATGCAGGGTGATCCCCAGCATCGTCACGCTGTAACTGCCGGGGTTGAGCAGATAGACGCCCCCGGCGGTGAGGAGGATCAGAATCAATCCCGAAAAGATATACGTTCCCAGTCTCATGCTTTGTTCCTTTGTTGACGTAGGATTTCGCCCGCGTCGATCAGAGCTGGTTCTCCCGCTCGTTGATCTCCCGGCAACTGATGCAGTAGCGGGCGAAGTTTTTGACCTTGAGCCGCTCTTTGCCGATCGGCTCTTCGCACATTTCACAGATTCCGTAGGTACCGTTTTTTATTTTACCCAAAGCGATTTCGATCTCGTTGAGCTCTTTGCGCTGCTGTTCGATGATGCGGGTGTCGATGTCGGTGGCCGTCGCCAGTGCGGCGTAGTCCCCCTCGTCTTTGGGCTCCTGGCTCTGCATCATGGTAATCTTCTCCCGTGCCGCTTCGAGGTTTTTGAGGATCTGCTCTTTTCGGGCCAAAAGATCCTTTTCGAACTCGTTCATCTCTTCTTGGGTCAGCATCGCGCTCCCTCCGTTTTTTGGGGTGTCATTTGTGGTACGGATGGCCGTGAAGGATGGAGAGTCCGCGAAAGATCTGCTCCATCAGCACCACCTTGACCAGCTTATGAGAAAGCGTAATTCTACCAAATGAAATGCTTTTGTTGCTTTGACGAAGAAATTCCCGCTCGAAACCGTATGCTCCTCCAATAAAGAAATTGACCGTAGCACGATCTTTCAATAAATCGGAAAACCCGTGCGAATCAACCGCCTCCGCCGAAGGATCCAGCACGACGGAGTATCCCCCCGTCCGATAGCGCCGAAACGCTTCGGTATAAGCCTTTTGCGCCGCGACCGGGCTCTGCTCCTGGGCCCGGGCGATCTCTTTGCCGAAGATCTCGTGCACCTGCACCTTCGCCCAAGGACGACAGAGTTTGACGTAGTGTTCGATCAGGGGGTCGTAGAGCTCTTTTTTCCCTTTTTTGTCGATGATGTAGACGTGGATGTTCATTGCGGCTCCAACCGGTCGTAAAATTCCCGCACCCGCTCGTCCACCCGCACGACCCGGCGGAAGTACCCTTCGGGGTCGCCTCGGTGATAGTCGATCTTGAGCCCCTTGGGATCGGTGGCCCGGGAGATCGCCACGTAGAATTGGCTGGGGGCGAAAAGCGTATCGACATTGCAGACCAGCCGTTCGATGCTCATGCCCTGGGATTTGTGGATCGTCACGGCGTAGGCGGGTTTGAGGGGAAACTGCCGCAGCGTCGCCAACGGCTCCATCTCCACCCTCCCCTGCCGATCCACCGTCGGCTCCCCCAGGACGAATTCATGAGGCTCCACCCGCACGAAGCCCTCCTCCTTCTCCACGACGAGAAACTCCTCCTCCACCGCCCGGAGGATCCCCCGCTCGCCGTTGACGTAGCGCCCCCAACGGTTGACGGTAAAAAGCACCGGCGCGCCGACCTTGAGCCGCAGCTCGCTTTGCACCGGCAGCAGCTTTTGCCAACTCTCCAGACGCTTTTCGTGAACCCTTTTTTCCTTTTCCAGCTCGGCGAAGAAGAGATACTCCTCCCCCTCCAGCCGATCCAGCGACTCCCGGTTCATCCGCTCCACCTCCAGGTTGCGCCCGAAGAGCCAGGTGGGCTCCCGATCGTAAACCTCCTCGTGGTTCATCAGATCGAAAAGATAGCGCATCACCTCCTCGTCGAGCTCCCCCCGGCGGATGCGGGCGAGGATCCGCGTAAAGGCCGCATCCCGCGTGCGCTTCATCTGCCGCAGCTCCACCACCCGGGGGGCGAAGGCCTCCCATGCGTCGCTCTCGAAGGCGTAGAGCCCTCCTCCGAAGAGATCTTCGGAGCGTCGATTGGAAGCAATCGGCGGCAGCTGGAAAAAATCCCCCACGAACATCAGCCGCCCGCCGTAGCCCAGGCTCTCGAGCCGGTAGCGGATCATCTCCAGCGTCTGCGTGCCGATCATGCTGATCTCGTCGACGACGATCAGCTCCGTCGCCGCCAGGATGCGCTTGAGATCCGCCAGGCGCTTTTTGTTGCGCCGGTCGTGCTCGCGCAGTTCGTCGAAATCGTTGCAGATGCCCAGGACAAAAAAGCTGTGCACCGTCGTGCCCCCGATATTGACGGCGCTGACCCCCGTCGAACCCAGCGGCACCACCCCCCGCTCCTGCTCGCGGTAGGCTTCGATCACCCGAGCCGTCAGCCAGCTTTTGCCCGTCCCCGCCGCACCGGTGAGGAAGAGATGGCCCTCCTCCAGGATCTGCAGCAGCTCGTTTAGATCGGGATCGCGATCGGACATGACCTCTCCTTGCGGCCGGACAATGCGGCAAACTCCCGGGAGTATAGCAAATGCGCCCCAAAGGCGATCCGAGAGCGGCTTTTCCGGCGAATCTTTTCGCTACAATCTTCCTATGCAACTAACCGACAAAAACTACCGCACGATCATCAAAGGCAACGAGAAGCCGGTCTTCGTGGATTTCTACTCCCCCACCTGCGGCCCCTGCCAAGTCCTGCTGCAGCTCATCGAAGAGAAGCTCGAAGCCTACGCGGCCGAACGCGGCGTCCTCGTCGCCACCTGCGACGTCAGCCGCAACCCCAAGCTCGCCGAAGCCTTCAAGATCCGCTCCGTCCCCTTCACCATCGCCGTGCTGCCCGACGAATCGCTCAAATACCCCGAGCTGGGCCTCAAAGAGCCCTCCTACTACTTCACCCTCATCGACAAACTCAGCGGAAAAAAGAGAGGATTCCTCTCCAAACTCTTCGGATAGCATCCCCTCTGCCCTCACCTCCGCCGTGATATAATCAAACGAAGGAGGAAGAGATGCCCAAGAGTCCCGAAGCGTTGCAAATCTTTTTCAGCGGTCCCGGTGCGGCAAGAGCGTTGCGCGAATACCGCCTGACTCCCGCACAGCGGCGTACGATCGAGGAGGCGATGGCCAGCGCCCGGGGGCTCACCCCCGACCTCGACCTGCTCCATCGCGCCGACCTCATCCTCCAGGCCGCCCCCCGCATCGAAGAGGAGAGCCCACCATCCTCCCCTGCCCTTTCCGACACGGGAGAGTCGCTACGCGACCTTAGCGGCTATTTCCCCCACGACGACAGCCGCAAACATCGACCCTTTTGGAAAGCTCCGAGACGAGGATTGCTCGATTATCTCATCTGGCGCCACCGATGGAGGAACCTCTACGCCCCGCTCATCAGCCTTGCGATCATGCTGATCATCTACCTCTTGTTCATGCTCTTCCCCTCCCTGGGATGGCGAACCGTCAGCAGCGGCTTCCTCGATATGAACACCGCCCGCTACGCCGAAGCCCGCAAGATCTGCCGCGACCTGGACCAAAAGCTCCCCGCCACTCCCGAAGATCTCCTGCGCCACCTCGACAAACTCAACGACTCCCAAAGCGCCCTGGGCTACTGGCTCCGCGACGGCCGCATCTACATCCCCAAAGACCACAGCACCCTCCCCGGCGAC
>CAYUXG010000014.1:0-10697 GCA_964448735.1 uncultured Nitratifractor sp.
TGCCTGCGAAGATCGACGAGCTCGAAGCCAAAATCGACGAACTCAACGCTTGCCTGGCCGATCCCGACTGCTACAACGAAAAGGGCCTCGGCCGCGTCGGCGAAGAGCTCGCCGCCGTAGAGGCGGAGTATGAAGAACTCGGCGAGCGCTATCTGGAGCTCCTGGAAAAAGCCGAAGAGTTGGAAAGATAAGCGTTACCAGTAAAGCAGCACGCTGCGCCGACCCCAGCGCAGCGCCCGGCGGCGATTGGTCCCCATGTAGATATCGATCTTGCGCCGCCACTTGGGGTGCATCTTGTCCCGTACGACATAGGTCCCCGGCAAGCCGGAGATTTTGACCCGGGTTCCGTTGGTGATGCCGTATTTTCGGATCAGATCCTTGGAGACGGCGATGATCTTCATTCCCGGCCGGATTCGATTGTTCCAGGCGGCCAAAAAAGGAGTACGATCCGTCTGGTCTCGATGGGAAGTGTAGGCCGTAGCGATGACGCGGATTTTATGCCGGAAACGTTTGTCTCCCACATATTTGAAGACGTACTGCCGTTTCAGCAGCGCTCTCTTTTGTGCCTCCCGCTTCTTTTTTCGCTCCGCCAGGATCCGCTCTTTCTTCTCCTGGGCCAGAATCCTGTCGATCTTTTTCTGCGGAATGGGGAGAAGAAGCGTCGCTCCGAGCCGCAAAGGGGCGCCCTTTTTCATCCCGTTGAGACGCCGGATCTCTTGACGGTCCAGATCGAAACGCCGGGCGATGCCGATCAGAGTATCCCCCTGCACGACTTTGTATCTTCCGCTTCTGGCCCGCAGCTCCGCTTGACGAATCTTCTCCGGAGAAGTTTTCTTCCCCGGATAGATTTTCAAACGTTCGCCGATTTTCAAAAGGTGATCCGGCTTGAGATCGTTCCATCGCTTCAGATCATAGACGGTCGTGCCGTATTTGCGGGCCAAGCGAAGAAAGGTATCTCCCTTTCCGACCCTGTAGACAAGCATCCCCCCGCTTTGGGGAACTCTCTTCTCTTGGCTAGGAACATTCGTCCATCCGGGTGCGACGGAAGGAGGGATCAAGATCCCGAGACGCCGATTTTGCCGAAAAAGATCACCGACCCCTCTCCTTAGACGATAGGGCTGCGATGCCAACGCTTTGCATCTTTTCGCCACGCGCATAGACGCTTCACTCTTCCGCGAAACGGTCGTTTTTTCCGCCGTCACTTTCTTTTTCGAAACTGGTTTGGGAATCTTCCGTAAAACGACGAGCTTTTTGAGACTTCGATTTTCTTCCGAAGCGGGCATCGGACGATACACTTTTGCGGAGGACTTTATCGGCTCTTTCTTCGGCACCGATGCATGTACCTGCCCTTTTTGCGACAATCGCCGCTCAAGCATTCTCTCTTTGTAGTCGATGTAACGCTCGACCAACGTCTCCAACGTCATAGCAGAGCGTTTGCCAAAAGTGCCGACTTTGGGGACGCTCCTGGAGGAGATGGGACGTTTCCCCTTCGCTGCGGGGGGAAGATCCCGATCTTCGACGAAAAGAAATCCGGGATTGTAGGGATTGCAGCTTCGTAACAGCGTGAGATTGTTGCGATCCATGCAACTGTCGGTGGGAAGTTTACCCTCGCCGTAGAGCACGGAGCTCATGCCGCAAAGCAGCCATCCCGATACGATCCATGCCTGTCGAATTCTTTTCATTCGAGGAAGTCTAACATCTCCTTCATGATCTGCTCTTTCTCCACCACCGTATCATGAACGATTTTTTTGTCGAAGAGCTCGGCGATCACTCGGGGAATTTCGACACCGAGCTTTTGGCTCACCTTTTGCAATGCGTCGCGATCCCCTTCGGCTTCGATCCCAAGGGCACGGGCCACCGTGGGGCTGAATTTGGTCCACTCCGCCGTCGAGTAGATCACGGTAGGCAGAGGCTCTCGGCGAAGTTCCCGGTAGGCTTTGAAACAGGTCGCGGTGTGCGGATCCATCAGGTAGCCTTTTCCGGCATACTCGGCGATCACCCGCTCCCCCTCTTCGTCGGTGGAATAGACCGCGGCGAAATCCTCCCGAATCGCCCGACTCTCCTCTTCGCTCAGACGATAGGCACCCGTTTCGTTGAGATCCTCCATCAATTCCCGGGTCCGCTCTGCCCCAAATTTGTCGAAGAGCACCCGCTCGACGTTGGAGCTTTTGAGGATATCCATCGCAGGAGATTCGGTCTGAATCAGCGTGCGGTCGCGGATATCGTAAACCCCCGTATTGATCCAGTCGGTAAGAATGTTGTTGGCATTGGAAGCGATGAGGATTTTTCGTACCGGGAGGCCCGCTTTTTTGGCGTAATAGGCTCCCAGGGCATTGCCGAAGTTGCCGCTGGGAACGACGAGGTAGATCTCCTCCCCCAGGGCGATGGCATCCTGGCGCACCAACTCCAGATAACTGTGAATATGGTAAATGATCTGAAAGATGATCCGCCCAAAGTTGACGGAGTTGGCCGCGGAGAGCTTGATCCCTTTGGCTTTGAGCTCTTTGCGGAAGATCTCGGAAGCGAGCAACTCTTTGAGCGCATGCTGGGCATCGTCGAAGTTCCCCCGGATGCCGATCACCTTCAGATTGGGCGCATCTTCGGTCACCATTTGAAGCCGCTGCACGTCGCTGGTCCCGCCGGCGGGATAGAGGCAGGCGACTTTGATATTCTCCCGATTTTTGAACGTCTCCAGAGTCGCCGGACCCGTATCGCCGCTGGTAGCGGCCATGATCAGATACTGTTCATTGCGTGCTTTGGCCAGGGCTCCGAGAATCACGCCGAAGGGTTGCAACGCCATATCTTTGAAAGCCCTCGTCGGCCCGTGATAGA
The DNA here is from genome assembly GCA_964448735.1 of uncultured Nitratifractor sp. Lineage (GTDB taxonomy): Bacteria > Campylobacterota > Campylobacteria > Campylobacterales > Sulfurovaceae > Nitratifractor. Next base: position 2,833 of record CAYUXG010000014.1, read on the forward strand.
GTTCGCTGACCCAGGCATCCTCCTCCACCGGCACCACCGGGACGGGGTTGTTGGCGTCGTCGAAACGGTCGTAGCGCTCCAAAGCGGCGTGAAGCAGCTCGTCGTCGATATCGATCTCGAAAGCTTTGAGCAGGGCGAAAGCCAGCGTCTTATAATCGCTCTGAAGATACTCGGAGAGAAAGGCAATGCTCATATCCGGCAGAGCTTCGGGGACATAAAGCCCTCCGAAACTGGCGCTGGGATTGAGAATCGCCTCGGAGAAGGGGACCCTTTCGGGACGTTTTTTATCGTTTCCCCGTGTTTCGATAAATTGCATAGAATCACCTGTTTTTAGCGCAATTATAGCGAAAGAGGCATCTCGGAGGGGAGGAACAGATCGCCCATGGATGGAAAAAGCGTGAAGAAGAGAAGTTTTCCGCTTCGTCGAGCATGAGTGGAACATACGATACGATCGAAACAAAGATGGAAAATATGAAGTCTGAACATCGAAAATCGGATGGTAGCAGGGGGGGAACTTGAATCCCCGACCTCCGGCTTATGAGACCAGCGCTCTAACCAGCTGAGCTACCCTGCCATCGAAAAGTAGGTCGGAATAGTATCGCAAAAAAGATGAATTGTCAATCCACTCCAGAAAATTGTAGGAACTTTTAAGAGAACTCATTATTCTTTAGCGATATAGACTCATCTTTCCTAAAGATTTACCCAAAAAACTCTTGACATTCCTCAAAAAACTCATTACAATAGCGCCAAATCAAAACAGAAAGGAGTAAGCATGAACTTCAAACCCTTAGCCAATCGCGTACTGATCGAGCGGGAGGAGGAGGTCACGACGACGGCTTCCGGAATTATCATTCCCGACAATGCCAAGGAGAAGCCCCTGCAGGGGAAAGTGCTTGCCGTAGGTCCCGATGCCAAGGAGGAAGGAATCAACGAAGGCGACACCGTCGTCTTCGCCAAATATGCGGGAACGGAGATCGTCCTGGACGACAAAGAGTATCTGATCCTCAACAGCGACGAGATCCTGGGAATCCTGGGCTGATCGCTCCGTGGATTTTTGGGAAACGACTATTAAATAGATAGAACAAAGGAGAGAAACATGGCAAAAGAAGTATTTTTTTCGGATATCGCACGCAACGGACTCTACAGCGGAGTCAAGAAACTGGCCGATGCGGTCAAGGTCACGATGGGACCCCGTGGGCGCAACGTCCTGATCCAGAAGAGCTTCGGCGCTCCCAACATCACCAAAGACGGTGTCTCCGTCGCCCGGGAAGTGGAGCTTCCCGACGCACTGGAGAACATGGGAGCCCAACTGGTCAAAGAGGTCGCCAGCAACACGGCCGACGAAGCCGGTGACGGTACCACCACCGCGACCGTCCTGGCCGAGAGCATCTTCAAAGAGGGGCTGCGCAACATCACCGCAGGTGCCAATCCCATCGAGGTCAAGCGCGGGATGGACAAGGCCAGCGCCGCCATCATCGAAGAGCTGAAAAAGATCAGCCGCGACGTCAAAGACAAAGAGCAAATCGCCCAAGTCGCGACGATCTCCGCCAACAGTGACGCCAAGATCGGAGATCTGATCGCCGAAGCGATGGAAAAAGTCGGAAAAGACGGCGTCATCACCGTCGAAGAGGCCAAAGGAATCAACGACGAGCTCGACGTGGTCGAGGGGATGCAGTTCGACCGTGGATACCTCTCGCCCTACTTCGTCACCAACAGCGAAAAGATGACCGTCGAGATGGAGAATCCCCTGATTCTCATCACCGACTTCAAAATCAGCAGCCTCAAAGATCTGATCCCTCTGCTGGAGCAGACGCAGCAGAGCGGACGCCCCCTGCTGATCATCGCCGACGACGTGGAGGGTGAAGCCCTGGCGACGCTGGTGCTCAACCGCCTCAAAGGAATCCTCAACATCGCTGCCGTCAAAGCTCCCGGCTTCGGCGACCGCAAAAAAGCGATGCTGCAGGATATCGCGGTTCTGACCGGCGGAACGGTCATCACCGAGGAGCTCGGACTGACCCTTGAGAAGACCACCGTCGATCAGCTCGGCCGCGCTGCCCGCGTCGTCATCGACAAAGACAACACCACCATCGTCGACGGTGCCGGCGACAAAGCGGCCGTCGAAGCACGGATCAAAGAGATCAAAGCCCAGATCGAAAACACCAGCAGCGACTACGACCGCGAAAAGCTCCAGGAGCGCCTGGCCAAACTCAGCGGCGGTGTCGCCGTCATCAAGGTCGGTGCCGCCACCGAAACCGAGATGAAAGAGAAGAAAGACCGGGTCGACGACGCCCTCTCCGCGACCAAAGCCGCGGTGGACGAGGGAATCGTCATCGGGGGAGGCGCCGCGCTGGTCAAAGCGGCCAAAGCCGTCACGATCGAGCTTGAAGGAGACGAGCAAGTCGGTGCGGAGATCATCCTGCGTGCCGTCAAGGCTCCTATCAAGCAGATCTCCGAAAATGCCGGTTTCGACGCCGGTGTCGTCGCCGACAAAGTGGCCACCAGCGACGAAGCCAACCTGGGCTTCAACGCCGCGACCGGAGAGTATGTGGATATGTTCGAAGCAGGCATCATCGACCCCCTCAAAGTCGAGCGCATCGCCCTGCAAAACGCCACCTCCGTCGCCAGCCTCCTGCTGACCACCGAGGCGACCGTCAGCGAAATCAAAGAGGACAAACCCGCTGCGGCTCCCGACATGGGAGGCATGGGCGGTATGGGCGGCATGGGGATGATGTAATCCCCCGCCCGCCCCTTTGATCCCTTTCAACCTCCTATGAATCCACGACGCCGAATCGCCCAAAAGCTCGATGAGCTGGGCCGTCGGCGAACTCCCTTTTTTTTTCTGATCGATTTTGATCTACGAGAGCATATCATCGAATCGCTCGATCGCCTTCCCGAAACGATCTCGTTTTCCTTTCCCGGGTTGCGGCATGAGCATCTTTCCGCAATCGGAAAAGGAACACGGGAACCGATTCGTTACCGGGCCGTTCCCCCGAGCTATGCAACGTACAAAAAAGCTTTCGACCGGGTTTACGAAGCCCTCCAACGGGGCGATAGCTATCTACTCAATCTCACTTTTCCCACTCTTTTTGAATGTGATGCCGACTTGGAAACGCTCTACACGCGAAGCGAGGCACCATTCAAACTGCTACTGCAAAATCGTTTCGTCTGTTTCTCCCCGGAACGTTTCGTTCGTATCGAGGGAAACACTATCTCCACCTATCCGATGAAGGGAACGATCGACGCCACCCTCCCCGATGCCCAAAGAAGGCTGATGGAGAATCCCAAGGAGCAAGCGGAGCATACGATGATCGTCGATCTTCTTCGCAACGATCTGGGTATCGTCTCCGAGAAGGTTCGAGTGGAGCGTTTTCGCTACGTGGAGCGTCTCCATACCGCCCGGGGAGATCTGCTCCAGAGCAGCTCGGAAATCCGGGGAGAGCTCCCCTCCGACTGGAGGGAGCGGCTAGGGGAGATCCTCACTGCCCTCTTGCCTGCCGGAAGCGTCACCGGTACCCCCAAGCGAAAAACGGTGGAGATCATCCGAAGCGTGGAATCCTATCCGCGGGGATTCTACACGGGGATCTTCGGAGTTTTCGATGGAGAAACGCTCGACAGTGCCGTAGCGATCCGTTTCATCGAACGACAAAACGACGGCACGCTGTTCTACAAAAGCGGAGGGGGAATTACCGCCGAGAGCGATCCGGAGGCGGAGTATCGGGAATTGAAGGAGAAGATCTATGTCCCTTTTCTTTGAGACGATCCGAATCCTAGACGGCGAAGCGATGCATCTAAAATACCACAACCGGAGGTTCCGGCGCACCCGCTCGGAACTCTTCGGGATCGACGAAGCGACCGACCTGGGCACACTTCTCGATCCTCCCTCCCGGGGGCTGATCCGCTGCAAAGTGATCTACGACCGGCAGATTCGCCGCATCGAATACCATCCCTACACCCCTCGCCGCATTCGATCGGTCCGACTCCTGTGCTCCGAAATCACCTACGATCACAAAGCCCTCGACCGCCGGGTGCTCGACGAGCTTTTCTCTCGGCGAGGCTCCTGCGACGAGATTCTCATTGTCGATCCCAAGGGGAGGCTTCGAGATACCTCCGTCGCCAACATTGCCCTGCAGATCGACGGAGAATGGTTGACTCCCGACACTCCGCTGCTTCCGGGTACGACCCGGGAGCGCCTTATCGACGAGGGATTCCTCCGGGAAGCTCCCCTGACGCTCAAAGAGCTCCCTCATGCCACCGCTTATGCGGTACTCAACGCGATGACGGGCTTCTTCCCTCTTCACAATCCCCGTTTTTTTTCTGAAAATCGTCGTCGCTTCTGCTGAGAAATTCGCAAAAATATTCCCGGATGATGGCTTCGTCGATCTCTTTTTGCTCCTGACGTAGGTTGTAAACCCGTTTGTAGAAGATGTATTTTTCGATCAGTTTCATGGACGAAATTTTGTCGTAGAGATCGAAAAGAAGGTCGTTTTCCAACTCTTTGCGGTGCTGGCGCAGCAGGATGCGATGCATCTGCTCGATCTCGTCCAGGCTCTTGGCTTCGAATTTTGACTCGATAAAAAAACGAATCTCTTCTACCCTCAAGCACCCTTCGATCTCCTGAGCCAGCCGCTTGAGAAGAATGTTGATCTCCTTGCTCTGTTCGAAATTGTAATCGGCATTTTGCAGATAGCGGTAGAGTCGCGGCTTGGTTTTGCGCCAATTGTAGAGCGTACTAATCCTCACTTCGAAATTCTGGGAAATCTCCCGGTTACTTAACATGGTTCATGCGCTCCTTCAGTCGGATTTCGTCGATGATCGCATAGGTGGCCGTCGCGAAGGCGATCAAACGATCCTCCACTCGGATCTCGATCGTCGTAAAGGCCGTGCGTTTGGTGCGATTGAGCACCTTCGCTTCGGCGACGAGCCGCTCGCCCGCCGCGGGGCGGAGGTAGTTGATCTTGAGCTCGATCGTCATGCTGGTAAAGCCCCGCTCGAGCTGGCTGATCACCGCGTACCAACCGCAATGATCCGCCAGGGTGGCGATGGCACCGCCGTGCACCGCTCCCAAATGCTGCTTGTGGTGAGGACGGATCGTAAATCCCAGACGGGCGAACCCCTCCCCCAGATCCATCAGCTCCCCGCCGATAAACCCGAGGAAGTCCCGATCCTCTCGGTCCAGCTCCTCAAAGCGCATCGAGCACCTTCACTCCGTCCGCTTCGAGCACTTCCACCGCCCGAAGCATCTCCACCGGGTCGGTTTTGAGAAGGAATCTTCCTAGAGGACCTCCCGGTGCGGTATAGGCGTATTGGATGTTGATCCCCTCTCCCGCCAGTAGCGAAACGATGCGATGGAAACATCCCGATTCGTGGGCGATCTCCACGGCAATGACGGCAGAGACTTTGACGCTAAACCCCCTCTTCTCGAGCAAATCCTTCGCGCGCTGTGTCTCGGTGACGATGAGGCGGAGTATCCCGAAGTCCCCGGCCTCGACGAGCTCGATACTGCGAATGGCAATCCCCTCTTCCGCCAAAACCCCGGTCACTTCCCCGAGACGGCCGACCTTGTTTTCCAGAAAAACCGACAATTGATCGATATGTTTGGACATCGTAACTCCTTTGTGTCAGCATAAAGCCGAAAATTCACTTCCCATGGAGGCGTTGCAAAGCAACGCTTACCAAAACTATGCACTATGCACGATTCATTATTCACTATCTCTCATCGTTTGTCGACGACGCGCACCGCCTTGCCCATGCTGCGCTCGATGGTATTGGGCTCGACCAGTTTCACGTCGGCGTTGATGTAGAGGTTGTTCAGCAGACTCTCCTGGATCGCCTTGCGGATGCGCTCGAGCTCGCCAACATTGTCCACCATGATCTCGTCGCTCACTTCCACCATGATTTCCAGCTTATCCAGGTGTCCCTTTTTGTCGGCGATGATCTGATAGTTCAACGTCACCCCCTCGGCATTGGCGATGACATGCTCAACCTGGGAGGGGTAGACATTGACCCCGTTGACGATGAGCATATCGTCAGCCCGGCCCACGATGCTCTCCATTCGCGCCAGGGTCCGGCCGCATCGACAGGGCTCTTTGACGATGGAGGTGATGTCTCCCGTGCGGTAGCGGATAATCGGCAGAGCCTGCTTGGAGAGGGTCGTAATGACCAGCTCGCCCCGTTCGCCCTCGCCCAGCACTTCGCCCGTCTCCGGGTCGATAATTTCGGCGAGGAAGTGATCCTCGAAGATGTGCAGCCGCTTGCTGTGCTCGCAGCTGCAACTGACCCCGGGACCGATGATTTCGCTCAAGCCGTAGACTTCGTGGTAGCGGATGCCCCAGGATTTGGAGACCTCCTCCTTGAGCCCTTCGCTGGTGGGCTCGGCGCCGAAGATCCCCGCTTTGAGCTTGTAGTCGCGGCGGAAATCCGCCCCCGCCTTGGCCGCCACCTCCGCCAAATGCAGGGCGAAGCTGGGGGTGCAGGCGAGCACCGTCGCCCCGAAATCCCGCATGAGCATCAGTTGGCGCTCGGTAAAGCCCCCGCTGGCAGGCACCACCGCCGCACCGACCTTTTCCGCTCCGGTATGAAAGCCCAGCCCGCCGGTGAAGAGCCCGTAGCCGTAGGCGTTGTGCACCACATCTTCGGCCGTGACGCCGCTCATGGTGTAGACCCGGGCCATCACTTCGTTCCAGACCTCCATATCGTGAGCATTGTAACCGACGACCGTAGGCTTACCCGTGGTGCCGCTGGAGCTGTGGATACGCACCACTTCGCTCATGGGCACGCAAAAGAGCCCGAAGGGGTAGTGATCCCGCAAATCCTGCTTGCGGGTGAAGGGAAGTCGCCGCAGATCCTCCAGGCTACGGATCTCCTCAGGGCTGATGCCCGCTTCGTCGAACTTCTCCTTGTAAAAAGGATTGATCGCATAGACCCTGCGTGCCGTCTCTTTGAGCCGGCGCAGTTGAATCGCTTCGATCTCCTCTCGTGACGCACTCTCGACCGGATTCCAAATCATTCGCTCCTCCTTCTTTTTTGTTCACGTCGCAAGTCTCTGTCGCAAGACCCGAGAAACGCTCCTTTACTTTTCGACATTTCTCCTATCCTCGATGGCGTGATGCAGGATCTCGATGTTTTGATCCGCCACCTTGGCGTTGATCTGCCGCAATGCCCGCTCGATCTCTTCGACGCCGAAGGGGAACTCCTCCACCGTCGCCAGAGTCACTCCCAGCATGAAGACGTTGAGTCCCTGGATGGGAAACTCCCCCGCCAGCGCCCGAGCGTTGGCGTCGATGGTGTGCACCCGAAAAGGCAACCCTTCGGGGAAAGGCTCCTGGGCATTGCTCACCACGTGGGCATTCTCTTTGAGCAGGTGCAGATTGCGCAGCGCTTCGTTGGCATCCAGCCCGATGATCAGGTCCGCCTGTCCCCGGTCGATCACCGGATTGGAAAAGTCGCCGATCTTGATATCGCAGCTGACCGCGCCGCCGCGCTGACTCATCCCGTGATTTTCGGTCCCGAGAAACTTCAGATCCCGATTTCCCGCGCAAAGTGCTAAAACCTTGACCAGAAAAACCGCTCCCTGCCCGCCGAATCCGGCGATGACGGTTTGGTATTTCATGTTCTCTCCTTATGGAGAGAAGTGAAGAGTGAAGAGTGAAGAGTGAAGAGTTTTGGTATGCACGGCTTCACCGTGCTTTGATTAATACTTGAGACTTGCGACTTGCGACTTGCGACGGCGTCGTAAGCGCCCCCAATGACCGCGGGCACAGTCCGCCAATGACCCATGACCAATGACCGTGGGCAAAGCCCACGAATGACTGCGCCGTAGGCGCCCCCAATCACCAATAACCAATAACCAATAACCATCACTTTTC
>CAYUXG010000014.1:10797-12129 GCA_964448735.1 uncultured Nitratifractor sp.
GCGCCGTAGGCGCCCCCAATCACCAATAACCAATAACCAATAACCATCACTTTTCCCCTCCCTCACTTTTAGCTTCATCCAACTTAAACGCATCCGTCGGGCAGACGATCTCCAGGCAGCCTCCGCATCCGGCGCAGAGGAAGGGGTCGATTTCGATCTTGCCCTCCTCGTTGTAGGCCATGGGCGGACATTTGTAGACCGTGGTGCACTGATCGCAGGCGACGCAGAGCTCGGGATCGACCACGGCATATTCACCGGGGACCCAGTCGTCCTTGCGCTCGTTGTCCAGAATGCAAAATTGCCGCACCCGCACCACCAGGGGACCTCGGTGCTCTTCGGATTCGTAGATCTTCTTGATTCCTTTGAAGAAGTCGATGTTTTTGTGCATCTCGTGGCTGTAGGTGTGCTCGTAGCATTTGATCCCCAGCCCCTCGACGATGCGGCCGATATCGAGCGTCTGATTGAAACGCTCCGGCGTCACTTGACGGCCCGTCATCGCGATGGTGGAATTGTCCAAAATCACCAAGATGAAACGGTGTCCCTGATAAACGGCGTTGACCAACGGCGGAATCCCCGAGTGGAAAAAGGTGCCGTCGCCGATGGTCGCCACGACGGTCTTGGAGGGGTCGGCGATGCTCAGTCCGCTGGCCATGGCGACGCTCGCGCCCATGCAGAGGATCGTATCGATCGCTCCCTGCGCCAGGGCCAGGGTGTAGCAGCCGATATCGGAGGGGTAGATCGATTTGTTCTTTTTGAAGACCTTCATGATGGCGTAGTAGATATCCCGATGGGGACAGCCCGGGCAGAGTGCCGGCGGCCTGGGCGGAATCTCGAGGCTGAAGCTCATCTTGGGCAGATAGGGGTTTTCTCCCTCGTAGGCGCCCAGCTTTTTGAGCGCTTCGGCGATGTGCTCTTTTTTCATCTCGTCGATGCGGTGCATCGTCCCGTCGATGCGGCCGTGGACCTTGGCCGGATCCATCAGCTGCTCCTCGATGCAGGGATAGGGCTCTTCGATCACCAGCACCTGCTCGTAGGCTTCCATCCTCTCGCGGATCTTCCGCACCGGCAGGGGATAGGGCATCTCGACTTTCAGCAGATCCGCCTCGACCCCCAGCTCCTCCAGAGTCTCCCGGGCAAAGGCATAACCCGTTCCCGAAGCGAGAATCAGCAGCTTCGATCCTTCAAGCGCGTCGAAGCGGGGCTTGAGATGATGTTCCCAATTGTATTCGGCGATCGCTTCGATGCGTTCCAGGGCTTCGTAGCCCTGTCTGAGTCGGCCCTCTCTGGGCACGGCGGCCCAGCGGGGGATATCCCGGACGAATTTGCCTTGCC
>CAYUXG010000015.1:0-1182 GCA_964448735.1 uncultured Nitratifractor sp.
CTTCCGCATCCTCTTTGAGCTTCATGAGGATCTTGGCCGAGATCTCCTGGGGAGTATAAATTTTGCCGTCGATCTCGATGGCGCAAGCGCCGTTTTTGTCCGTGACATGGTAGGGCAGACGCTCACGGGCCTCTTTGGCCTTCTCCTCGTTACACATCAGACCCATGATCCGCTTGATGGAATAGATGGTCTTTTCGGGGTTGGTGACCATCTGACGCTTGGCGGGATCTCCCACGAGCGTCTCTCCTTTGTCGGTAAAGGCTACGACGGAAGGAGTCGTATTTTTTCCCTCTTTGTTGGGAATAATCTTGGCTTCGCCGTTTTCATAGACGGCCATCGCCGAGTTGGTGGTTCCCAGGTCGATTCCGATTGGTTTACTCATTTTGATCTCCTTTGATTCAACTTTTTCTGTATTATAGACATTTCTTCGCATTTGGAAAGCAACCTAAGTCACTTTCCCTAACCTTTTCTCACTTTATTTGCTGGTACTCACCATCGAGGGGCGAAGCACGCGATCCTTGAGCTTGTAGCCTTTCTGCAGAACTTGAACGATCTCATTCTTCTCATGGGCGTCACTCTCGACTTGCTGAACGACCTGGTGGACATGAGGATCGAAGACTCCCTCGTTGGCGATCTCTTCGACTCCATGCTTTTTAAGTACCTTAAGAAGTTGATCGTAGGTCAGAGCCATTCCCTCCTTGATCTTGTCCACCGCTTCGTCTCCCTCGATCTGCTCGATGCTGAAGAGCGCATTTTCAAAGGTATCGATCACGCTGAGCAGATCCGTTGCGAAGGCTTCATTGGCGAAAGCCACCGCCGTCGCCTTGTCCTTCTCCAGCCGCTTTTTCATATTTTCAAAGTCGGCATGGGCGCGGAGATACTTGTCTTTGTACTCCTCGACCTCCTTTTTGCAAGCCTCCAGAGCCTGTTCACATCCATTCTCCTCCACCTTCTCTTCTTCGGTGGATTGTACCTCTTCCCTCTCTCTGGGATCTTGTTCCTTTTCCATCTGAATGGGTCCTCCCTTCATTGATTTTCAGACATTATACTGGATTGAGTTCCATTTTGTCAAGTTATAGTGATTGAAAAAACAATATCTTTATTTAGTCATATCGACTAAACTTTATTTATATAGAGTATATATTCTAGATTTTGATCCGAAGGATAGAAGATCGAGGCGGG
>CAYUXG010000015.1:1282-11778 GCA_964448735.1 uncultured Nitratifractor sp.
ATGAAAGAGAAAGATGGGGTGGAAAAAGAAAGAAGTTGGATGAATGATGTCAGAAAGAAGAAACACCGTCGGGAAAGACGGCGACGAGGATCAGTTGCGGATGCCGAGTGCCTCTTTGATCGTGGTATAACGCTCGAAATCTTTGTTGCGCAGATAACGCATCAGACGGCGACGCTGACCGACCAGTTTCAAAAGTCCAAGCCGGGAAGAGTGGTCCTTCTTGTTCGTTTTGAGATGATCCGTCAGATAGCTGATCCGCTCCGTAAGTAGTGCGATCTGAACTTCCGGAGAACCTGTATCGTTCTCTCCTCTTCCGTACTGGGCGATGATTTCCTGTTTTTTCGCCGAATCCAAAGCCATGATGACCTCCTGATTGGTATTTTGTGAATTTTGGAAGTGACATGGTACCGAATCAAACTGAGAGGGATATGAAGAGAGCTGTAATTTTACATTTTCTTCAAATTAGAGTAAAATACTCCTAATTAACTCAAAGGTTCATCGATTTTATGCTATTAACCCGTGCCAGTGAATACGCCCTTCTCTCTCTCGACAAGATCCGCAAATCCGATCGACCCGTCGGTTCGGAGCAACTAGCGAAAGAACTCTGCATTCCCAAGAGTTTTCTCGCCAAGATCCTCCATGCTCTGGCCAAACAGAATATCCTCGAATCCCATCGGGGAGCCCACGGAGGATTCACGATCAAGGGGGATCTGGACCAGATCTCCGTCTACCAGATCATCCTTGCGGCGGAGGGCCGGACTCCGTCGGTGTTCGACTGTACCCAGTACAGCGACAGCTGTCCCCACGGGACGATCGGCGGATGTGCCATCTCCCCTTTCCTGCTTCGTTTCCAGGGACGGGTCGACAGCTTTTTGCATCAGCTGACCCTCGATGAACTTTTCTCCGATTCCTCCTCAATATCATGACCCAAAACGAAAGAGCCCCTGTGCAGATTCTTCACCTTTCCCATATCGACCTGGACGGTTACGGCTGCCAGTATCTCAGCCGCCAACACTTCGAAAAGATCCGCTGTTTCAACGCCAACTACGGCCCCGAAGTCGGTGCCCGGCTAGAGGAGATGCTTCGGATTGTCCGAGAAAAACGGCTTCAAGGAGATAAAGGAGAGATTCTGCTCCTGATTACCGATCTCAACCTCACGACGAAAGAGTGCAACCGTCTCGAAAAGGATGCGATGGAGGCGGGTGCGAAAATCCAGCTTCTCGATCACCACGGCAGCGGAGCCTCCGCCGCCGAACGATTCGCCTGGTACTTTCTCGACACGAAGCGCTGTGCCACCAAGATCACCTACGATTGGCTACGAGAGAAATTCGGTTTCGACCCGGAGGGCAAAAATGAAAAGATCGTGGAAGCGATCGATGCCATCGACATCTGGAAAGAAGAGAGTCCCTATTTCGAATACGGCAAAGTCCTGCTGGGAATGATCAGCGGAGCTCGGGAGATCAATCGGATCCTTTTTCCCGACCAAGACCGAGCCTACAAACTCAGTCTCATCGATACGGCACGTAGGATACTGGACGAGGTCCCCCTCGAAGAGGCACCGATCGTGCTCGACGAGGAGCTCCACGGCAGCAAAAAGCGCTTCTTTCTGATCGACAAGAACAATACCAAAGACAATCTGGTCGCCGACTACGTCACCCGCCTCCTCAGCAAGGATAAAGATCGCATGACGATCGATTATCGCGGCTACAAGGGAATCCTCGGCTACAATGTCGGCAGCGCTTCGCTCATCGGAAACGCCTTTTTGCTGGCCAATCCCGACTACGACTTCTACATGGACGTCAACTCCCGGGGCAATTTCAGCCTCCGCAGCAACAACAAACTCGACGTCTCCTCCATGGCCGCCGAAATCGGCAACGGAGGCGGCCACCCCAACGCCAGCGGCGGCAAGATCGAAAACTACAAAGACTCCTTCGTCTACGACGATCTGCGGGCATTCATTCAAAACTATATCGAGGAAAAGATCCGGGGAGGAAGCGAAGAGCCGGAAAACGAGGGCTGAAAGATCATACCTTCACTCGATCCTCGATCGCACGGGAGAGGGAGAGCAGATCGATATTTTCCAGCTCCACTCCGGTGGGAACTCCTTGAGCGATTTTACTGAAGTTCAGCCCCCGACCCTCCAGACGGCTTTCGATAAAGAGAATCATCGTATCGGTAGCGATCCCGGGAGGAAAAGCGAAGATCACCTCCCTCACCCCCTCCACAACCTGGCTAAGATGCCCCTCGTCCAGATCTTCAAGTGAAGAGATGATGTAGTAGAGCCCATCGTATTGTCCCGAATTCTCGATCGCGAAGATATCCCGGGCACTCTGGACGATGCAGAGCTTGCTCCGGTCCCGGCTCTCGTCGCTGCAGATGGCGCAGAGTTCATCTTCGCTGAGGGCATGGCAGCGGCTGCAGGTCCGTACCGTCGAAACCGCATGCTCGATGGCATGGGCCAGTTTCACCGCCCCGAAACTGTCTTCGAGGACCATATGATACGCCAGGCGCATGGCACTTTTGCGCCCGATGGTCGGAAGACTCCCCAGCGCCTCCACCAGATTTTCAAACGCTTCGACTTTGTAGCGCATTCCTCGACTTATTCCTTCTCGTAATCGACGACTTTCGAATATTCGGCCTTCTCTTTGATGAAGGCGATCACTTTTTGATGCTCCGGATGGACCGCGTACTCCTTCAGCCCCTCCCGGTCGTCGAAACGGGCGATCAAACAGAGATCCATCGCCCGCTCTTCGGGAGAGAAATTGATCCCTGTCTCCATGGAGCGGAGGGAAGGCACTTTCAAAACCAAAGCGTCGATCATCTCCGCCGCCCGCAAAACGGCCTCCTCTTTCCCCTCTTCCTCACGAAAGCGAATCATCACGACGTGTACGACCATCATCCTGCCTTTTTGGAAAGCATTATATCCAATCCCCCTTCCCCGGGAATATGGTAAAATTCCGCCGACTTTCCACCCATCTACTTACATTTAAGAGAATGAAAACAAAGCATGCGGGAGCCAAAAGAACGATGAATGAACAACTCGATTATTACGAAATTTTGCAAGTCGGCCGTGATGCCACCGGTGCCGAGATCAAAAAAGCCTACCGAAAATTGGCCCTGAAATACCATCCCGACAAGAACCCCGGAAACAAAGAGGCCGAGGAGATGTTCAAACGAATCAACGAAGCCTACGGCGTCCTGAGCGATGAAGAGAAACGCAGCATCTACGACCGCTACGGCGTCGAGGGGCTGGAGCGCCAGGGAGCAGGATTCCATGCGGAGAGTATGGACGATATCATGGATATTTTCAACTCCATGTTCGGCGGAGCCTTCGGAGGATTCGGCCGAAGTCGGCAAAGCTCCTCGGGTCTTCGCTACCCCATGGATCTGGAGACGGAGCTGGAATTGAGCTTCGAAGAAGCGGTCTTCGGGACGGAGAAGGAGCTGACCATCCGCTACAAAAGCCCCTGCGAAGCTTGCAACGGAACCGGAGCCAAAGACGGGGCGATGCAGACCTGCTCCACCTGCGGCGGCCAGGGACAGATCGTCATGCGCCAGGGCTTCATGACTTTCGCCCAGGAGTGCCCCCACTGCCACGGAAGCGGCCGCATCATCAAAGAAAAATGTCCCGAATGCCAAGGTCTAGGATATATCGAGAAAGAAGAGAGCCTGACCGTCTCCGTCCCCGCCGGGATCGATACGGGCAACCGCCTGCGTATCCCCGGCAAGGGCAACGAAGACCGCAACGGCCGCCGCGGGGATCTCTACATTTTCTTCCATGTAGAAGAGGATGAACATTTCGTCCGGGAAGGCAACAATCTCTACATCGAAGTGCCCGCCTTCTTCACCCAGTGCATTCTGGGAGAGACCATCACCATCCCTTCCCTTGAAGGAGAGCTCGAACTCGCTCTCAAACCGGGCACCCGGGATCGGGAACAGTTTATTTTCCGAGGCAAAGGAGTCCCCGACGTTCATGGAGGACGCCGGGGAGATCTGATCGCTCAGATCAAAATGATCCTTCCCAAGAAACTTGACGACGAACAGCGTGAACTACTGGAGAAATTGCAAGAGAGCTTCGGCCTGGAGAGTCGTCCGCATAAAAGCACCTTCGAAAATGCCTTCGACAAGATCAAGAAATGGATTAAGGGAAAATAGAGAGGATAGGTTGCCGGTCTATCCGACCGGCGAAGAAGATTACTTGGCGACGGCGTCTTTGACCGACTTGCCGAATTTGAACTTGGGAGCGGTATGGGCAGGCTTGGTATAGGTCTTGTCCGTACCGGGTACTTTTCCGCTCTTTTCCGCAACTTCCACGGTGCTGAAAGTTCCAAATCCTACTAGCGTAACACTTTTCTTTTGTGCCAGCGCTTCGGTGATCGCCTCGGTGAAAGCTTTGATCGCCTGCTCTGCGGCTGCTTTGCTCTCGTAGCCTCCCTTCTCTTTCACCAATTCAACGAATTCTGCTTTGGTCATGCATGTCCTTTTCTCATTTGATTGAATACAGTTCAATTATAGAGACGGGAATCTTAGATTCCGTTTAATTACTCCCTCTTTTCCCCTCAAAAGCACCATAATAGGGAGATTCAGGGCAAAAATGGGGAAACGGATCGAAAAGCAGAGAAATTAAAGGTTTTTTAAAATGGGAGAATTTAGGGGAAAACGATGTAGAAAAGGAATTTTTTTACTGGTGCGGCAGAGAGGATTTGAACCTCCACGGGCTTGCGCCCACCAGCCCCTCAAGCTGGCGTGTCTACCGTTCCACCACTGCCGCGTGGAGAACGTCTTTCAACGTGGGCGGCATTATAACCGCCCAACGCTTAAAGTTTGCTGATCTTAGCCGAGGAAGGGGTTGGCATAGAGAGCGATCAGCGCAATAACCAGGGTATAGATAACCTGGGCTTCGATCATCGCCAGGGCGATGAACATGGTGGTCATGAGCTTGCCGCCCAGACCGGGGTTGCGAGCCGTACCGGCGATCGTAGCGGCGGCAGTGTGCCCCATACCGACGGCACCGCCCAGAGCGGCCAATCCCAGACCGACGCCGGCAGCGACGACGGAATAGGCTTGAATCATGCTTTTACCGGCTTCGTCACCGGCCAGAGCGAAGGCACCCAGTGCCAGGAACAGTACAAAAAACTTCTTCATCCTACAATCCTTTTCGGAAAATTATCGGTTTTCGGTCCCGTCGACCGTCTCTTCCGGATCCGTTCGGCTTGCGTAAACGTATCGTTCGATACGCCAACGGCGACATCAATGCCCTCCGTTTCCCTACTTATCATCCGTATCAAGACAGGTAATTATACTCCAATGAGATTAAACTCTTTGTGCTTTACGCTAAAATCTCTGCAAAAAAACGGATCACGCCAATGAAAAGATGGATCTTTTGGATACTCTCGATGCTCCTTTTGCCTCTAGGGGCGCGGGAAGTTATTCCCCTGAACAAAACGACTTTTGAAATCAAGTCGGAGACCGGCAAGAGCCGCATCGTCCGTCTCAAAGGCCGGGAGTTTATCGTCGTCTCCGTGCGGGAGCCGGGAAGCGACGGGCGTTTCTATGCCGTGGATCGAGACGGCGTCGTCTGGTGGAGCGGCCCTCTGACCTCCGGAGCGGACGACTTCAAAACCCCGTCAGGAATCTACACGGCCCTTTACAAAAAACGCTACCATATGTCCACAAAATATCCCGAACCTTCCGGTATCGACAACATGGATTACAGCATCTTCTTTACCCATCAAGGGCATGCCCTGCATCAAGGAAGCGTCAACTGGATGAGCCACGGATGTATCCATATCGACCCGAAAGATATCCCGACCCTCTTTCACTGGGCCAAGCCCGGCCGGACCAAAATCATCATTACGCGCAAGAGCTACATGCCCTTCGCCCGGCATGATCTGAGGATGTTTCACCTCCACTAAGAGGGAGCCTCACCCCTCCAGATACTCCGGCGTGGCCAATTCCACTTTGCGTCCCTTCTGCTCCAGCACCACCACTTCGATTTCGTCCCCCTCATGGTAACGCTCTTTGAGATTCGCCACCCGCTCTTTGCCGATTTTCGAGATATGCAAGAGTGCGTCGTAGCCGCCTGGCATCTCCACGAAGATCCCGTAATCGACGATGCGCTTGACTTTGCCGAGGTAGCGCTTGCCCGCCTCGTATTTAGGAAACTCTTTCGTCTCCGCTTTTTCGGCGATCTGCGTGATGTGCTCCTTGGCCGCCAGGACCTTCTCCTTCTCCTGTCCGGTGACTTTGACGCCGCCCTTTTCCCGATCCAGGTCGATACTCACTTCGAAGCGCTGGATAATGTCGCGAATCGTGCTTCCCGCTTTGCCGATGATATGCACGATCTTCGAAGGATCGATGCTGAAATGCTCCGAAACGGGTAATGCACCGCTGGGTTCGATCAGTTTTCGGGCCTCTTCCATCTTCTCCAGTATCATAAGACGGGCATCGCGAGCCTGCTGCAGAGCATCCTCCAGCATCTTCAGATCGAGGCCGCCGCTTTTGATATCCATCTGCAGGGCGGTGATGCCGTTGCGAGTGCCGGCGACTTTGAAATCCATATCCCCGTAGTGATCCTCCAGACCCATGATATCCGTCAGGACAGCATATTTGTCCTGCTCCCGAACCATGCCCATGGCAACTCCGGCGACGAGCTCCTTGACTTCGACTTCGGCCGCGCAAAGCGCCAGCGCTCCGCCGCAGACCGTCGCCATGGAGGAAGAGCCGTTGCTCTCGAGCACCTCCGCCACCAATCGGATCGTGCGAGATGCCTCCGTATCGATGACCGGTTCGAGTGCCCGTTTGGCCAAATTTCCATGGCCCAGTTCCCGACGGCTCGGTGCTCCGATAGGCCGGGCTTCTCCGACGCAGAAGCCGGGAAAATTGTAGTGCACCATAAAACGCTCCGTCCTCGTGGAGCGGTCGCTGAGTAATTCAAAAATCTGCCCCTCTTTGGCATCTCCCAGCGTCACCGTGGCCAGCACTTGTGTCTCTCCTCGAGTAAAGAGGCAAGAGCCGTGGACGGAGGGGAGTAGATTGCTTTCGATGCTGATGGGGCGCACCTCATCCAGCGCTCTGCCGTCGGCACGCACTTTGCGCTCCAAAATTTGCCGGCGAACCCTCTTGCCGATCAGCGCATCGAGAAGCGCGGCGACCTCTTCGAGCTCCGCATGCAGGCCGTACTCTTCCAGCACCGCTTCGGCCCGTCGACGGATCTGTCCAAAAGCCGAGCCCCGTTCACTTTTGGAGAGTCCTTCGAGCGCAGTGTCGATCTCTTTGCCGAGCTGCTCTTCCAGCAACTGCTCCGCACTCTCCGAAGGAACGTAGAGAAGTGCCTTCTCACTCTGCGTCTCCTCCTTCTTCATCGGGAGGAAGGCAGCTTCGTACTCCCGACAGGCATCACCGATCGACTCCGCAGCCTGCCGGATCATCGCCACCAGTTCCTCCTCTGCCAATTCGTTGATTTCACGGTGAGGCAATGCTACGGGCATCGGTCCCATCAACGCCTCCGGTGGAATCTCCGTGATCTCTTCCATCTCCAGAACTTCTGTCGCCAAAGCGGCCATCTCGATCATCGTGATCTCGCTTCCCTCTCCTACCAGGAGTAGATCCAGGCTTCCCTCCTCCAACTGTTTTGGAGAAGGATTGATGAGGGTTTCTCCTTCCGAGCGCCCGATCCGCAACGCCGCAACCGCATTGCGCACGGGCAGATCGGAAACGAGCAGCGCCGCATTGGCCGCATGGAGCGCCGCCACCTGCAGATCCACCTCTTCGTCGGCACTAAGCACCAGGACCGTGATCACCACGGGAAGTGCGAATCCCTCGGGAAAGAGGGGCCGAAGCGAGCGGTCGATGATGCGGGAAGTGAGCGTTTCGAAATCGCTCGGTTTACTCTCTCTTTTGATGAATCCCCCCGGAATCTTCGCGGCGGCGTAGGCTTTCTCGATGTACTGGACCGTCAGGGGAAGAAAGGGCTCTTGCACCGGTTTGGAATCGGCCACCACCGTCGCCAGCAGTACTGCTTTCCCCTGTCGGTAGAGGACGGAACCGTTGCTCTGCCGGGCCACTTTTCCGAAGGTATAACTCTCTTTCAAATGATTGATTTCGATCTCTGCACGTTTCTCTTGCATGGTTACCTTTTTCCTTAAAATTTGTAGCGTTCTTTGTGGGCTCTTTCGGGAAGCTGCCGCGCAATCTCTTCCTCGTCGAAACGATAGCGAAAATGCTCCATATAGGTTTCAAGAAGTTCATATGCCCTCTGCACCTCTGCCATCTTTTCCGTGTCGCCTCCGGGACGATCCGGATGATAGCGCCGGGCCAGCTCCCGATAGCGCTTCTTGACCTCTTTGCGGGTCACCATCGTCGGAAGTCCGAGTACTTCTAGGGCTTCTTGGATCTTTTTGGCGGAAGCTTCCATCAGATCACCGTTCTTTTCGAAGATCCAACTCCGCCGAAAGGTACCAGATTGAAACGGAAATAGATCATATTGTTTCGGATGGAACCGCTCCCGCTCTCTTTCAAAACCGGTGTAAGCTCCTGTTCGAAAACAATTTTGAAGTTCCAACACTTCCGATCCAGAGCGAATCCCGCTTTCCAGTCTTTGGTAGCGTTTTCTTTGAAATCATACGTGTACCCTCCAAACCAGGTGATCTGTTCATTTTGACGGTAGTGGGCTTGAACTCCCAACTCATCGGTATCGAGAGTCTGATCCAATTCATTCTCCATCCGAGTCTGGTTGAAGACAAATCCAAATGCTTCATTGCTGTATCCCAACGTATTACTAATCTGGCTGAATCTGTTGTCCCGAATCGAATAATCGATCCGACTCGAAAAGATGAAATTCCCGTATTTGAGATTCAGCTCCTGCCGAAGTTTGTTCCACTTGGAATCATTGTCGGGATAGTAATCCGCCACCACCTGATAGTCGGCATCGAAATCCCCGTCGAAACTCTCCCAAAAATGATGCATGGAAAAGGCCAGCTTGGAATTGTAGATCATCTCCAAATCGAAGTCGTTTCGCAAATCTTCCCGGATCTCCTCGTATTTCAGATTCCCTTCCGCAAGCAGAGTCGATCTGGTAAAAGCCGCTTTGAGTAGCATGGTATGGACACCGCCGGCGTAGGAGCGTGTCAAATCACTCGAGAGCTCGACGCTATGGTGAAGTACGGCAGCCGCATAGTGATCCTCACTGCCCAGTGCCCCGCCGCCTTGCCAAATCTTCGCATCGGAAAAGTGCGTGTCGGCGGCGGAAAACTCCTCCTCCACCGCCAGATTGAGAAAATCGTCGAAAAGGGGCGTATGGAAGAGGAGCGGCATCTTTACCTCTCCCCGATAGGCCTGTTCCCCCTCTTCGCGGTAGTAGTTGGTGAAACGGGCATCCACTGAATAGTGGATAAGATCGTCGATCAGCGGTGCGGAGAATTTGTGATACTGCAACGCGGGAAGCTCTTGGATCGTTTCGTTGTTCTCCAGACTGCTGGTATCGATGAAATAGCGTCCGCCGATTCCGAAATACTGCTTGTCGTTGTAAAGAAAGTAGTTGACTCTCGACTCTTTGAATCGGCTGGTCTCCTCCAAATGGTTCAATCCGTTGTACTGCAGGTTCAAGTAGTCGATATCATTGAAGAGATCGATGTTGGCATAGAATCCGTCCCGGTATCCTTCGGGCCGCCATCTTCCCAATACATTGCTGCTCTCGTAGAAGAGTTCCGCACCGTAATGGTCCCTGTTTTTCAGATCGAACTTCTCCGTATAACTCACACGGTCCCGGAAGTACCCTGCCCGAATCTCCCCGTGGGAATCGGGGCTGTCCACGAAACGAAAAGTACCGTAAAGCCCATACCCCCGCTTGGTTCGGATCTGGGGATTGAACTCCAGATCCATATTCTCGGAGATCGCCCAAAAGTAGGGTTGCTCATAGATCAAGCCCTCGTCTTTTTTTAGGCCCAAATGGGGCATTAGCAGACCGGAGCTTCGTTTCCGATCCAGAGAAAAACCCAAATAGGGGGTATAGAGGATGGGAACCTTTTTGGCATAGATCTTCACATCATGGAGTTTCATATACTTTGTATCGGCATTGTACTCTGCCCGTGCAAATTTGACCGACCAGTCGGGATCGTCCGGATGACAGCTGGAGAGAATGCTGTTGCGCATCGTGTAGTTGCCGTCCTGTTTCTGGGCATCCTCGGCGTAAACCCAGATATCTTCCCGGTCAGTATGATAGAAATCGCTGAAGGTGACACGGTGTTTTCCCACTTCGAAGACCACGTTGTCCGCCAGAACTTTGTTGCCCCGGCTGCCCAGAATCTCGACATTTCCGCTTACGGTAATGACATTCCTCTTCCGGTCATATCGGGCCTTCTCTCCCAAAAAAAGGGTGTCGTCGTAGGAGAGGACGACATTTCCGCTGGCGTAGACCATCTCCCCGTCACTCCGAAAACTGTCGGCATAGAGCTCCGCCATCGCATCTTTGGGAGGCTCCTGCGCCCAGAGAGCGC
>CAYUXG010000016.1:0-11321 GCA_964448735.1 uncultured Nitratifractor sp.
TTTGGCTCGGGAGAGGAGGATCGGGAGGCGAAGATCCTCTTCGGTTCGACGGAGGAGAGTCGTGAAACTCTGATCGAGCGCAAAAGCCCCTACAGCGGGAAAGTGGTCAGCAGATATCCCGTCTGCGGCGAAGCCGATGCCAAGCGGGCGCTGGAGATCGCCAAGGTCGCTTCCAAAGCGGCGGCGAAATCTCCTCTGCATCAGCGCATCGCCTGGCTGGAGGACGTAGCATCAAAGATTCGGCAGAACCGGGAGGATTTCGCCAAACTCATCGTGGACGAGATCGCTAAACCGATCCGATTCGCGCTAATCGAGGTGGATCGCTGCGCCGAGACGATCGAATTGACGGCCAAGGAGCTCATCGGCCTAAGCGGAGAGACGATTCCCACCGACGTCACCCCCAGCGGCCGGGATGCCACGGCGTTCTACCGCAGGGTTCCTGCGGGGGTGGCCGTTTGCATCACTCCTTTTAATTTCCCTCTCAATCTCATCGCCCACAAGATCGCTCCGGCGCTGGGCGCGGGCAATGCCGTCGTCCTCAAACCCACCCCCGAAGCGCCCCTGACCGCCTACAAACTGGCCAAGCTCTTCGTCGAGTCGGAACATGCCGTCCCCGATGCGCTGAGTCTGGTCTACGGCGATGCGGAGGTGGGCTCGGCCCTGGTCAAAAGCCCCATCCCCCGGGTCATCAGCTTCACCGGCTCCGTCCCCGTGGGCAAAATCATCACGTCCCAGGCGGGGATCAAAAAAGTAAGCCTGGAGCTCGGAGGCAATGCGGCAACGTACGTGGACAAGGATGCGGATATTGCCCAGGCAGCGGCCAAATGCGCCTTCGGCTCCTTCTACAACAGCGGCCAGGTCTGCATCTCTTTGCAGCGCATCTACGTGCACGAAGCGATCTACGAAGCCTTCGCCGAAGCGATGGCCAAAGAGACGAAGCTCCTCAAAGTGGGCTCCCCTTACGAAGAGGAGACTTTCATGGGGCCGCTGATCGACGACGATGCCCGCCACCGCGCCAAGAGCTGGGTCGCCAGCGCCCGGGACGAAGGGGCGACGATCCTCGTCGGCGGCGAAGAGGTGGAGGGGATCTTCCCCCCGACGGTGGTCACCGACGTCACCGACGAGATGAAAATCGTCTGCGAAGAGGTCTTCGCCCCCGTCGTCTCTCTCGTGAGCGTCCCCGATATGGAGACGGCATTGGAGAAGATCAACGCCTCTCCCTACGGCCTGCAGTACTCCATCTTCACCGATTCGCTCTCGGCCGCGCGCCGCTTCATCGATGCCTCCGAATCGGGCGGCGTAGTGGTCAACGACATCCCCACGGTGCGCTTCGACGTGCAGCCCTACGGGGGCGTGAAACTCTCCGGTATTGGACGGGAAGGGCCCCGTTTCGCGCTGGAGGAGTTCACCGAGATTCAATCGATCGTCATCTTCTCCTGAGGAGTCCGGAATGATGCAATATATGTTCGCCAAAGGATTTCTGGGGACCGAGGCTCCCTTTTTCATGGATACGGTGACGCTGCTCGTGGCGCTGTTGCCCTTTTTCGTCTACTGCGGGATTTTGATCGCCAGAAAGGGGCACTACGACCTGCACCGATGGGTTCAGTGGAGTCTCTTCGTCGTCTCACTCGTGGTCGTAGGATGGTTCGAATACGGCGCCCGCATCGGCGGAGGGTTCCAAAGTTTTATCAAGGGGAGCGATCTTCCCAAGAACCTGGTGCTTACCTCGCTGATCGTGCATATCCTCATCGCCGTCGTGACGCTCTTTTTGTGGATCCGGACCTTGGTGCAGGCGGATCGTAACTTCCGGGAGCACAATCTTCCCGGAGGATATACCCTGCGTCATATCCGTGCCGGCATGCGGACCGCCATCGGGATCTTCCTGACCTCCCTCAGCGGGATCTGGGTCTATCTGCTGCTTTTTGTCTTCTGATGAAAAAGGTCGCCATCTCCGCCTGCCTAATGGGAGAGCGGTGTCGCTACGACGGCAGCGACAATCGGGATGTGAAACTGCTGGGCAAACTCCAGGGCTGCGAATTGATCCCCTTCTGTCCCGAGCACCACTGCTTCGGCACGCCGCGTCCCACGATGGACCTGATCCGCACGGAGCAGGGGATCAAAGCCCTCTCCAACGTCACCGGAGCGGATCTCTCCCCGCCGGTCATCCGCTATGCGCAGCGTTTTTTCGACGAGCATCCCGAGATCGACCTCTTTATCGGAAAAGACCGCAGCCCCAGTTGCGGAGTCTGTAGCGCGCGCCTCTACGATCGAGACAAGCGCTTGCTGGACGATCGTGCCGCGGGCTTGATGGCGGCGGAGGCGAAACGTCGGGGGATCGAGTGCTGGGATGCGGAGAGTTTCATCGAAGCCCACCCCGCACCTCCGATCACGGGAAGCTGAGGAGCGGCAGATGAGCGAAACGATCCTGGAGGCTCGAAGCCTCGGACATGCCTTCGATTACCCCCTCTACCGTGACGTATCACTGCAGATCGCACGAGGGGAGAGTGTGGCGGTCATGGGTCGTAGCGGCAGCGGAAAATCGACGCTGCTGCACACTCTCTCCGGGCTCATTCCTCCCCTGGAGGGGGAAGTGCTGCTCTTCGGAGAAGATCTCTACGGGCTCAAGGAGGAGGCCAAGGAACGCTTACGGCGTTACCGCACGGGGATCGTCTTTCAATCGCATTATCTCTTCAAAGGGATGAGCGGCCGGGAGAATGTGGAAATCGCCGCACTGCTGGCCGAGCAGCCATTGGACAATGAACTTTTGGAGCGTCTGGAGATCGCCGAGGTGATCGATCAGAAAGTGAGCGAACTCTCCGGCGGCCAACAGCAGCGGATCTCCCTGGCCCGGGTGCTTAGCAAAAAGCCCGAAATCATCTTCGCCGACGAGCCGACGGGAAACCTCGATGCACAGACCGCTGATCTGGTCATGCAGGTCCTGATGGAATATGTCGCTGGAGAAAAGGCAGCGCTTTTCATGGTGACGCACGATCCTGCCGTCGCCGCCTCCTGCCAGAGAATCTATCGGTTGGAGGATCAGGAGCTCCGAGTCCCGAGATCCGAGAGCTAGAACGGGAAAGAATCCTGCCGTAGGGATCGGAAAAAAGATATAATTTCACTAAAAGTAATGGAGTATGGAATGGGAGTTTTGAAGCGCGTATGCAGCTCGATGATCGTGCTTTTTCTGCTGGCCGGATGCAGCACTTCGATAGGGCCGATCCTGGGGAACGATTCCGAGATTCCGATCCGTGCTATCGATGGGAATCTAAGCAAGGCTTTTCCCGTCAGCAGAAAAGCTTCGTTCGGAAGGGTGAAAATTCTGGGTGCTGCGACCGTTCCCAATGCCGGGGAACATCAGCTCGTCGTACGCGGCTATTTCAACCTGGTGAGTTTCGAAATCCCCGAGGGAATCGACGGATTGGTCCAGTATACGGCCGGGCTGCGCTACGATCCGAATACCCAGGCCTTCTATCTGGACAAACTCGTCCCTCGGATGATCAAATTCAACAATCCCTCTCTCCAAGAGTATGTCTCCAACGCCGCACGGCAGGGAATCCCCTCCCTGATAGCCGGAGTCCTGGCCTCCGTTCCGGTCTATCGAATGAAGAGTTCCGCAAGGTCCGTCAAAGAGATCACGGTGAAAAAAGAGAGTGTCGCCGTCACATTCAACTAAGGAGTCAACGATGCAATTCAGTGGAAAAAATGTCCTTGTCACCGGCGCAAGCCGGGGAATCGGAGCCCAGATCGCCGCGACATTAGCGGCGGAGGGGCTGAAGGTCTGGATCAACTACCGCAGCGGTGCGGCGGAAGCCAAAAAGGTCAAAGAAGCGATTGAGCTTGCCGGAGGAAAGGCCGAGACGATCGGTTTCGACGTGACCGACGAAGAGGCTTTCGTCGCCGCACTCAAAAAAATCGTGGATGAAGACGGCGAATTGAGCTACCTGGTCAACAACGCGGGCATCACCAAGGACAAACTGGCGATGCGGATGAAGAGCGAAGAGTTCATGGCAGTCATCGAAGCCAACCTCAAATCGGCCTTCGTCGGATGCCGCGAAGCGCTCAAGCTGATGGGCAAAAAACGCTTCGGCGCGGTGGTCAACGTCGCGAGCATCGTCGGCGAAACGGGCAACGCCGGCCAGAGCAACTACGCCGCGAGCAAAGGGGGCATGATCGCCATGACCAAAAGCTTCGCCCTGGAGGCGGCCCCCCGCGGAATCCGCTACAACGTGGTCACCCCCGGGTTTATCGCGACGGAGATGACCGACGTGCTCAAAGAGGAGATCAAAGAAGGGTTCATCTCCCGAATCCCTCTGGCTCGATTCGGCGAACCCAAAGAGGTGGCCGAGGCAATCGCCTTTTTGCTGAGCGATCACGCCTCTTATATCACCGGCGAAACGCTGCGCGTCAACGGCGGGATGCTGATGTAATCCCCCGTCCGGGGTGAAATCTTGCATGGAAAAGCGCGGCAGCATCCTCATCCTCGAAGACGACCGGCTCTACTGCGAAACGCTGGAGGATTTCCTTCAAGAGGAGGGGTTTGAAACCGTGGCCTTTTTTGATCCTCTGAGTGCGATGGATCGCCTCTACGAGGAGCGCTTCGATCTCTGCCTTTTCGATATCAACCTTCCTTTTCAAAACGGTCTGGAGACCCTGCGTCAGCTTCGCGAAGCGGGAGACCGTACGCCGATCGTCTTTCTCACCTCCCGAGAGGATAAGGAATCGCTCCTCAGAGGCTTCGAACTCGCGGCGGTCGATTACTTGCGTAAGCCGGTGGATCTGGAGGAGCTCGCTGCCCGCATCGCCGCGGCGATCCGGCGGGAGCGGGGCGAAGAGCGCAGACAGATCGGGGCCTATACGCTGGATCTACGCTCCCGGGATCTGCTGGATGGAGAAACCCCGCTCAAAATCGGCCGTAAGATCTACGATCTGCTCGAACTCTTTTTGCAACATGAGGGGCGGATCGTGAGCCATGACACGATCCGGGAGCGTCTCTGGCCCCACGGGGAGGAGGCGAGCGAAGGAGCGATCCGCGTCTACATCACCCGGCTCAAAAAACTTTTTCCCGGCGCCGTCGAAAACATCCGCGGCGTGGGGTATCGTTTTCGCATGACGCACGCTTCGGAGCCCCGCAAAGCCCATGCGTAAGGAGATGATCTGGTCGCTTTCGGTCTTCGTAGTGATCTTCCTGGCGTTTTTCGGGATCCATTATTTCATCCTTTTGCAGCAGGGGATGACCCCTTCGGCTTATCTCGGAGTCCTGGCGTTGCTGCTGCCCGGTCTCGGGGTCGTGGGCTACATCTTTCTCTCTCAGGTTCTGCAAAAGCAGCAGCGCCACGAAGAGCGTCTCGAGCATCTGGTGCGTGAAGTGCTGCACGAGATCAATCTCCCCCTCGCGACCATCGAAGCCAATCTCCAGATGCTCGATCGTAGCTGCGGCCAAGCCTCTCCCCGAAGCGCCGGACGGCTCGAGCGCATCGCTTCGGCGGGAGAGCGGCTTCGGCGGCTCTATCGGAAGCTGGCATACGAGCTGCGCCGGGAGATCGCGCCGGTGCAGCGGGAAGATTTCGACCTGGCGGAGCTTCTTCGGGAGCGGGTGGAGTTTTTCGCCGAGGCGGGGCCGCATCCGATCGAGACGCATCTGGAGGCTCTGAAAATTCATGCCGACCGGATCGGGGTGGAGCAGATGCTGGACAATCTCTTGGAAAATGCGCTGAAATATTCGCACCCCGGCTCGGCCGTGCAGGTGACGCTGCGAGGGACGGAGCTCATGATCCGCGACCGGGGCCGAGGCATGGATGAAAACGAACTGCTTCGGATTTTCGAACGCTACTACCAGGGGGATCGCAGAGTCGAGGGAGAGGGAATCGGACTGGCGATCGTCAAACGTACCTGCGACGACGAAGAGATCGGTCTCAAGATCCTTTCAAAAAAGGGGGAGGGGACGAAGGTGATACTCGACTTCGCAAAAAGAGTCGCAAAAGACTAACTGTCCTTGCCGTAGAGATCCCGGGTATAGACCTTCTCTTTGACCTCTTCGATCTCGTCGGTCATCCGGTTGGCGACGATGACGTCGGAGCGTTCTTTGAACGCATCGAGATCCTGAAATACGGGAGATTGGAAAAATTTTTCCTCTTTGAGCACCGGTTCGTAGACGATGACGTCGATTCCCTTGGCTTTGAGGCGTTTCATGATCCCCTGCACGGCGGAGGAGCGGAAATTGTCCGAGCCGGCTTTCATCACCAGGCGGTAGATGCCGACGGTGCCGGTGGGGAAACCGCCTTCGTCTCTGGGAAGACGGGAGATGATCTGATCGGCGATGAAATCTTTGCGGGTGCGGTTGGCATCGACGATGGCGCGGATCATGTTGTTGGGAATCTCGGCGTAGTTGGCCAGGAGCTGCTTGGTGTCTTTGGGGAGGCAGTAACCTCCGTATCCGAAGGAGGGGTTGTTGTAGTGCATCCCGATCCGGGGATCGAGACCTACCCCTTCGATGATCTGCTTCGCGTCCAGACCGTGGGTTTCGGCGTAACTGTCGAGCTCGTTGAAAAATGCCACCCGCATCGCTAGATATGTGTTGGCGAAGAGTTTGATCGCTTCGGCTTCGGTACTGTCGGTAAAGAGCACCGGGATCTCCTCTTTGAGCGCCCCCTCTCGGAGCAGTTCGGCGAAAACCTTCGCCCGCTCGCTGCGCTCTCCGACGATGATGCGGGAGGGGTAGAGGTTGTCGTAGAGTGCGTGGCCCTCTCTGAGGAATTCGGGGGAGAAGAGGAGGTTGTCGATGCCGAACTCTTTTTTGATCCGCTTGACGTAGCCTACGGGGACGGTGGATTTGATCACCATGACGGTCTCGGGGTTGATTTCGAGGACGTCACGGATGACCGCTTCGATGCTTTTGGTGTTGAAGTAGTTGGTCTCGGGGTCGTAGTCGGTCGGGGTGGCGATGACGACGAAGTCGGCCCCCCGGTAGGCTTCCTCCTTGTCCAGCGTGGCACGAAATCCCGGACTCGCTTTTGCAGCGTCGTCGTTGCTTTTCAAAAGTCTGGGGAGATAGGCTTCGATCTCCTTGTCTTCGATGGGGGAGATCCCCCGGTTGAGTTGTTCGACCTTTTCGGGGACGATATCCAATGCGACGACGTCGTTGTGCTGTGCCAGGAGAAGACCGTTGGAGAGTCCTACGTATCCGGTGCCGGCGATGGCGATCTTTTTCATGGATTCCTTTCTCTTCTCATGGGGTGATTTTGGCTTCGATCTTTTGTGTTTTTTTTGAATCGTCGTTGCAAAAGGAGTCCCACCGAGGCTCCTCTTCCAAGGGGGGAAAGCCGTCGAGGATCTCTTCGGGAGGAAAATTCTCCTTGTAGGCGAAGGCTTTGCATCCGTCGACCCAGTATCCCAGATAGATGTAGGGCAGATGCAGGCTGCGAGCCAGAGAGATTTGATAGAGTAGCGAATAGGTGCCCAGGGAGAGTTTGGCGTAGTCGGGATCGTGAAAGAAGTAGATGGCGCTGATGCCGTCTTCGAGGAGGTCGATGAGATCGACGCCGACGAGTTTTTCATCCCGAAAATAGAGCACTTCGTATCCGAAGTCGTGGGCCCCTTCGACGAAGTTTTCGTAATACTCCCGCTCGCTGATGCTGCGGTGCTTCCAGCCGTCCTTTTCGGCTTTCCATTGATGATAACGGTTGTAGAGTGCGATGTGTCCGGGCGTGATCGAAGGGGACTGCACCAGGATGCGGGTCTCTTCGTTCCTGCGGACGACCCGTCGCTGGGAGCGGCTGGGGCGGTAGCGCTCTGCGTCGATACGCAGGCTTTTGCACTCGTTGCACCCCTGACAGACGGGATGGAAATAGTAGTTGCCGAATCTCCGCCATCCCCGCCGGATCACTTCGGAGGCGAACTCCGGCGTCGCCTCCCGGACATATTTGTAGTACATGCGCACCTTTTTGCCGGGGAGATAGGCGCAGTCGTAGTCGAGCATGCAAAAATCGGTGCTGGGAGGCCGGAGCGGATCGATCGACTGTTTCATGCCGCCGATTCTATCCAAAATAGGGTAAAATTGCACGAAAAAGCCATATGCCATGCTGCTCTATCAACCCCCCGACGGATACCGCTACAACAGCGATTCGATTTTCCTCTACGATTTCATCCGCGCTTTTCGACCCCGAGGCAAGCTGATGGACGTAGGATGCGGCGTCGGCGTGATTTCTCTCCTGCTTGCGCGGGATTTTCCCGTGGAGGTGACGCTGGTGGAGAAGCAGCCTCGGATGCTGGCCTACGCCCGGCGTAACTTTGCGATTCACGGCATCGAAGCGGAGGCGATCGAAGGGGATTTTTTGCACGTGCCGTCGGAGGGGAGCTTCGATTTTATCGTCTCCAATCCCCCCTTTTACGATCCGAGGGTGAGCCAAAGCGAGGATCCGGTCCTCAACGCGGCGCGCTACGCCCAGCATCTGCCCCTGGAGCCTTTCGTCGAGCGGGTGCGACGTCTGCTTCATCCGAGGGGACGCTTCATTTTGTGCTACGATGCCAAACAGAGCGACCGTCTCTTTCAGGCATTGCGCCGGGCGAAGCTCACCCCGGAGCAGGTGCGTTACGTCCATCCCAAGATCGACCGGGAGGCAAAGATCGTCCTGGTGGCGGCCCGGGCCAACTCCAGATCCCTCTGCCGGGTGCTGCCTCCTTTGGTGGTCTTCGACGAGAGGGGAAAGTACCGCAAAGAGGCGGAGCAAGCGTTTCGACATGCCCGTACCCACGCGGTGACGGGGGAGATGGAATCGTTGAATGAGAAGAGAGAAATGAGTAATGAGAAATTGCAGGAAAGGTTTCTATGAGTGAAAATCAAGTGTCGCAACCGATTGCAAAAGAGGGGTACGGATACCGTTTCGACCCTTCGGCCTGTGCTTCGTGCGACGGAGCATGCTGCCGGGGCGAGAGCGGTTATATCTGGGTCAAATATCCCGAGATCGAAGCGATTGCGGAGTATCTGGAGATCGATTTGGAAGATTTCGGTAGAATCTACCTCCGAAAGGTGGGGCACCGCTACTCCCTGACCGAAAAGCGGCTGGGAGAGAACGATTACGCCTGCATCTTTTTCGACGAAGAGAAGCGTCGCTGCGGCATCTATCCGGTGCGGCCACGACAGTGCCGGACTTTTCCCTTTTGGGAAATGTTCAAAAACGATGAAGAGGAAGTGAGAAAAGAGTGTCCGGGAATCTTGTAAAACGTGCTACTTTCGCATTGCTGTTGAGCGGAATCTCTCTGCAGGGGCTCTTGGCTTCCTCCTTCTCCGGCGCAGCGGAGGATCGCTTGATCGTCGAAGGGCTCCTGTATCAGGAGGATCAGGAGTATTCCCGGAGCATCGCCCTTTTCCTGAAGCTTTACGAAAAGACCGGAAAGGTCGAATATCTGATCCAGGCGGCGCGGGAAGCGATGAGCAAAGGCGGGAAGAATCGCATGGTCATCGCAAAACTCCGGAGCTGGCTCCGCCGTCACGGAAGCGATGCTCGGACACAAGAGGCGGCGCGTATGTTGACGGCACTCTACGCCCGCGCCGGAGAGATGAACCAAGCCGAAAAGGCGGCGAATCGATGGCTGAACAAAAGTGCCGATCCTAGAGATATGAAACTCGCTGCTACGGTGAAGATCGAACAGGGAAAATATGCAGAAGCAGTCCGCCTGCTTCAAAAAGCTTACGCCAAGACGATGGATGAAAGGACGCTCCTGCAGGAAGCAACCCTTCTCGCAGAGCAGCTCCATGAGCCGGAGAAGGCGATCAGCCTGCTCGAGAGCCACCTTCGGATGCAGAAGGAGGCTTCTCCGGCACTCTATTTCAAACTGATCGAACTCTATGCCAAAGAGAATCGCCTCGATAAAGTGCTGGAGGTCTACAAAAAGTTCTACGAGAAGGACCCCCGTCCCGTTCTCCTGCAGAAAATCGTCAAACTCTCCCTCTACAGCAGAGATTTCGCCGGATTGACCCGTTTCCTGGAGAAACATCCGGGAAATGAAAAGCTCCTCTATATGCTCTACAAGGAGCAGAAGCGCTACGACAAGGCGATCGCTTTGGCGAAGAGGCGCTACGAAGAGACGCACCGTCCAAAATGGCTGGCGGAAGAGGCGATCTTGATCTTCGAAGAGGCCAAAGCCCGGAAGAAGATGAGCCCCGCTGTCATGAAAAAGTTCCGCTCCCTCTTCGACCGGGCACTCAAAGAGGGGGTCGACGACAGCCTCTATCTCAACTACTACGGCTATACCCTCATCGACGAGGGATGGGATCTCGATCGCGGCATCGATCTGGTGCGCCGCGCTTTGCGTCAGCAGCCCGAAAATCCCTACTACCTCGATTCGCTCGCTTGGGGCCTCTACAAAAAAGGGGAGTGTGACGAAGCCTATCGTACGATGCAGAAGGTGATCGCCTCCGGAGAGATCAAAGAGCCGGAGATCAAAATGCATTGGCAAAAGATCCAAAAGTGCATGGAACCCGACCATGCCAGCGAATGAATGAGATATTTGTAAATATTAAAAAGATGAGAAGGAGCGTCGATGGCCGATATCCTCGATGAGATCGTACGAAAGACCCGGGAGGACCTGGAGCGTAGAAAAGCGGAGTATCCCGAGGAGTGGCTGGGGCGATCGCTGAGCTTCAACCCCTTCGTCCCCAGGGATGTCCATCGTGCCCTGAAGTCCACCCCCGACAACCCCTACCGCATCATCGCGGAGATCAAGAAGGCGAGCCCCTCGAAGGGGATCATCCGGGAGGATTTCGATCCCCTCTCGATCGCCCAGGCCTACGAGAAGGGCGGCGCCGACGCCCTCTCGATCCTCACCGAGCCCCACTGGTTCAAAGGCGACGTGGAGTATCTGGGGATGGTCCGCCGCTACGTGGGCATCCCTCTGCTGCGCAAGGATTTCATCATCGACCGCTATCAGCTGGTCGAAGCTCTGGCGTTCGGAGCCGATTTCGTCCTGCTCATCGCCAAGGCCCTTAGCCGCAAAGAGCTCAAAGAGTTGCTGGAGTATACCCGTCACCTGGGGATGGAGGCGCTCGTAGAGATCCACGACAAAGCCGACCTGGTCAAAGCGATCTTCGCCGGAGCCGACATCATCGGCATCAACCACCGCAATCTGGAGACCTTCGAGATGGATATGAGCCTGAGCGAACGGCTCATCCCGCTTATCCCCAACTCCAAAATCATCGTCGCCGAAAGCGGCATCAACGACCACGAAACCGTCGTCGAACTCTCCAAAGTCGGCGCCGACGCCTTCCTCGTCGGCGAGCACTTCATGCGCCAAGAGGACATCACCGGCGCGCTCAGACGCCTCAA
>CAYUXG010000017.1:0-11261 GCA_964448735.1 uncultured Nitratifractor sp.
TTCGAGCCCGAATCTTCGGCGGCGCTTGGATCGGGTTTCCGGGTCGGCTTCCTGGGGATGCTGCACATGGAGGTGGTCAAGGAGCGTCTGGAGCGGGAGTTCGGCCTGGAGCTCATCGCCACGGCTCCCAGCGTCGTTTACAAAGTCAAACTCACCAACGGCGAAGAGATCACGATCCAGAATCCCTCGGAGATGCCCGACAGCTCCAAAATCGAGCAGATCTACGAACCCTACGTCAAAGCGACGATCCTGACGCCCAACGACTATGTGGGCAATCTGATCAAGCTGCTCAACGACCGGCGAGGGATCCAGGTGAAGATGGATTATCTCAACGAAAACCGGGTGCTCATGGAGTACGACATCCCGATGAACGAGATCGTCATGGATTTCTACGACCGGCTCAAGACCGTCACCAAAGGCTATGCCAGTTTCGATTACGAACCGATCGGTTTCCGGCCGGGAGATCTGGTCAAGCTCGACATCCGTGTCGCCGGGGAAGTGGTCGACGCCCTTTCGATCATCGTTCCCCGAGAGAAGGCCCGCAGTCGGGGACTCGCCTTTGTGGAGAAA
The DNA here is from genome assembly GCA_964448735.1 of uncultured Nitratifractor sp. Classification (GTDB taxonomy): domain Bacteria; phylum Campylobacterota; class Campylobacteria; order Campylobacterales; family Sulfurovaceae; genus Nitratifractor. The sequence continues at coordinate 571 of CAYUXG010000017.1, forward strand.
CTCAAAGAGATGATCCCCCGGCAACTCTTCGAAGTGGCGATCCAGGCGAGCATCGGCAATACCATCATCGCCCGCAGCAACGTCAAATCGATGGGCAAAAACGTCACCGCCAAGTGCTACGGCGGCGACATCACCCGAAAGCGCAAACTTCTTGAGAAGCAAAAGGCCGGAAAGAAACGGATGAAAGCCATCGGCAAAGTCAACGTCCCGCAGGAAGCCTTCATGGCCGTACTCAAGATCGAGGAGTAGGAGATGGCCTTGCACCCTATGCCCGACTGGATGACCGAGTGGGCTTTTCATCTGCATCTGCTCATGGCGATCTCCTGGATCGGCGGATCGGTTTTTATGTTTATCCTGGGCGTGACGCTGCGGGACAAAAAGGCGCAGCAGGAGGTTTATCCCCACGTGGGGCCGATCTTTGGATGGTTCGAAGTCGCTTCACTGCTCATCCTGCTGGCTACGGGCTTTATCCTGGGGGCCAAGTTTGACCTCTTCGAGCTGCTTATGCATCCCAACGGCAGCGAAATCTCCCATGCTCTGATGATGAAAGCGATCCTAGTGGCGATCCTGACGGTGGCGACGATCGTTCACTTCATCATCGCCTACCGTACCAACGGAAAAGAGCGCACCCGTTGGCAGAATTTCTTCTCCCGTGGATCGAGCATGCTGATCTTTTTCCTCAACCTTTTCGTCATGCACTACGCCATCGTCATGCGCAATATCTTGTAAAACTTTTCTCGGAAAGCATATGCGCCGAAGCGGCGCAGGAAATCAAGAGTGAAAAGAAGTCAAGCTTAGAAGCGGTAAGCGACGGAGCCCAGGAAGATGTCGATGCCGTCGTTGGGCTGCTTGATGCTGGCGTTGGAGTAGTGCATATAGCGAAAGGTCAGGTCCCAGTTGCCCGCACGGATTCCGATACCGGCACGGTCTTCGAAAAGGAAATTGGTCGAAAGGTTTCTAGGACCCATGCGTGTTCGGCTGAAGAGGCTGGCTCCGATCCCCGCTTCCAGGTAGGGATGGAAGTTTTCCGAAGCGTTGAAGTAGTAGGCAAAGACGGGGGAGAGAGCGACGCCGTAATTCTCATCCCCGCGGCCGTTCCAATAATTGAGGCTCAGTTCGTAGTATCCCGAGAGGTACCCTACGGAGCTTTCGAACCAGCGGCTCTCAAAATCCCGCTGCAGTCCCAGGCGATAAATGTCGATCTTGTCTTTGCTTTGACCGTAGCTAAAGGAGACGGCATCAATCCAGTGACTCTCCTGCGCCATCGCTTCGGTCGCCGGCGCGAGATCGCCTCCGGCATGCAGCGCGGAGAAACTCAGGCAGAGGCCGGCAGAGAGGGGAAGAATCCATTTTTTCATCGTCGTTTACTCCATATTGATAAATATGCGATATTATACCCGATTTTGCTGCCCTAAAGTGTCAGTTAGGCTCTTTTGTGAAGGAGAGCGAGAAAAAATCCGTCCATCTCCTCCGTGGGGAGGATGCGTTTGGCGAGCGCTACGGAGGGATGGAAACGCTTTTTTTGCCAAGAGAGCAAGCCATCCATGAGATTCTGCACAGGTAGATCGATCGGGAGAATTTCCACTTCATCAGGGGAACGGCCGAGCAGGAAATCCACCACCGCCTCGTTCTCTTCCGGGGCGAAGGAACAGGTGGAGTAGAGGAGCGTTCCGCCGGGTTTGAGGCTCTCCCAGGCGGAGAGGATCAGTCGCTTTTGGAGTTTCTGGCTCTCCTTGATTTTGCGCGGGCTCCAGAAGGAGAAGCTCTGGGGGCGAAGCGTGGAGAATTTGGCCTCCGAAGAGCAGGGAGCGTCGAGCAGCACCCGGTCGAACATCATGGGACATGCCCGGCCGATGCCGCGGCCGTCTTTCATGTAGGTATGGACGATCGTCGTACCGGCGCTCTCGATGTTGCGCCGGAGTTTGTGAAAGCGCTCCTTGGAGGGCTCCACGGCGGAGATCCAGCCTTGATCCTGCATCATGCCGGCCATCATCAGGGTCTTCCCTCCGGGGGCGGCGGCCAGATCGAGGATCCGCTCCCCCGGCCGGGGATCGAGAGCCAGAGGGGCGAGCATGGAAGAGAGGTTTTGGATGTAGAGCCGCCCCTCGTAGAAGGCGTCGCTCTCGGTCAGAGCGCGACGTTCGGCGGCGGGGATGCGGAAGGCGCCGGGGATTTCCGAGATCGCTTCGGGGTGCATTCCCGCCTCTTGCAATGCCCGGCTCAGAGAATCCGCATCGCTCTTGAGCGGGTTGACCCGAAAGGTGGTGCTTTTGGGCGCGTGAAAGGTCTCCATTACCGCAGAGAGAGTTTCGGCAGGGAGGATCTCCTTCAGCCGCTCGACGAAGAGTTCGGGCAGAGAGCTTTGCTGCCGGTCCATCAAGACTCCTGCCGCTTTTTACGTTCGCGCCTCAATGCCTCTTTGCGGTGCTTTTCGTGCTTGACGGAGCGAACCCAGAGCCAGTTGATCAGCAGGTAGATGAGGAAGGAGACGACGATGGAGTAGAAGGCGGTCCCGACGTAGAGGGGGACGAAGATATCGCCGATGTGGGTTTTGAACCACTCCATCGTCATCTCCACATGCTGGATGTTCGGACGTCCCAGGATCAGATTTCCCGTGAGGTACTCCATGTAATACATGGGAGGCATCGTCAAGGGGTTGGAGAGCCAGACCATGGAGATGGCGATGGGGACGTTGAAACGCAGAAGAGGCGTGGTCAGGATCACCCCCAACATCTGCATGGGCATGGGAATGAAACCCCAGAAGAGCCCCACCAGCACGCCTCTGGAGACGGAACGGCGGTTGATGGAGAAGTACTCCCGGGGGATTTTGTATTTTTCGAGGATTTTGCCGATTTTGCTTTCGGGGTCGTGCTTTTTCTTTTTGAAGAGTTTGCGGATCATCCCGGGATCACTCCGGGCGGAAGAGAGCGGAGCCGATGCGCACCATATTCGAGCCGCACTCGATGGCGAGTTCGAAATCCCCGCTCATGCCCATGGAGCAGATTTCGGCTCCTTCGCCGCGCAGCGTGTCGAAGATGCGGCGGGTCGTCTCGAAACTTCGTCGGATCAGGGCTTCGTCCTCGCTGTGTGCGCCGATGGTCATGACTCCCCGCAGCCGGATCCGGCCGAAACGCTCCCGGATCTCCCGGTAGCGATCCGCCGCTTCGTCGGGGTCGAAGCCCGCTTTGCTCGCTTCGCGTGCGCTATTGATCTGCAGCAGGCACTCCATGCTCTTCCCCTTGGCTTCGAGACGCTTGTCGAGTGCTTCGGCAAGCTCGAGCGAGTCGAGGGAGTGCAGGAGAAAGGGATCGCAATCGATGAGCTTGTTGATCTTGTTCTTCTGGAGGCGTCCGATCATGTGCCACTCCAGAGGGAGATCTTCGAGCTGTTGCATCCGCTCTTGCAGCTGCTGGACCTGGTTCTCCCCGAAGGCTCGTTGCCCCAGTTCGTAGAGCGTGGCGATGTTCTCTACGGCGGTATATTTGCTGACCACGACCATTTTGACGATCTGATGCTCGTCCACTTTGATCCGGGCCGCCTCGATCCGCTGGATCACCGAATCGAGATTGCGTGATAGCGTCTCTTTGCTCAGGATTTCACCCATGTGCGCCTCCCCAAATTCTGTTGATGTCATTATACAATCCCAGGAACATCAGCGCCCCCAGCACCGCCCAGCCAAAGAGCGTCAGGCGATAGAGCGCCGTTTCGCTCATCTCCCGCCGGGCGATGATTTCGTAGAGGTTGAACATGATGTGCCCGCCGTCGAGCGCCGGAATGGGCAGGAGGTTGAGGATGCCCAGGTTGACGGAGATCAGCGCCATGATAAAGAGAAGGTAGAGGAAGCCCGCCTGGGCGAACTTCATCATCACGTCGAAGATCGTGATCGCACCGCCCACGTTTTTGGCACTCACTTCCCCGGTACTCATCTTTTCGATCCCCCGTACGATGAGCAGGGATGCCTTTTTGGTCTCGTTCCAGGCGTAGAAGAGAGCCTCGGCAGGGGAGAAACGGATCACCGTATCGCGATCGACCTTGGGAGAGATCCCGATGATGCGGCGCTGGATCTTTTGGCGGAATTCATTCTCTCCCTCCACCACCTTGGTCCGTAGGGTCAGATCCAGGCGCTTGCTTCCGCGCCGGATCTCCAGAAGGATGGGATCGGGATGCTCCTGGATCGCTTGAGAGATCTGGTACCAGTAACGCACCGGCTCTCCGTCCACTGCCAGGATTCGATCCCCGGGTCGAAGTCCCGCTTTGGCCGCAGGGGTGTCGGGGGCAACCTGACCCACGACGGGAGGGATATAGTCTCTGGCCGTCATGACCGGCGCTCCGGCGAGGGCGATGATCAGATAGAGGAAAAAGGCCAGAAGCATGTTGGCCCCGGGACCCGCGAGGAGAATGACGATGCGCTGCCAGGGGGCCTTGGCGTTGTAACTGTCGGGATCGGAACTTTTGGCCAGAGGATCGGCGTCGTCCTGGCCTTTCATCTTGACGTAGCCGCCCAAGGGGATGGCGCTGAAGGCCCATTCGGTGCCGCAGCAATGTTTGCGGCTGAGAACTTTTCCGAATCCGATGCTGAAACGCTCCACCTTGACGCCGAAAAGACGTGCGGCGGTGAAGTGTCCCAACTCATGGAAAAAGACCAGCACCGAGAGAGCCGCAAGGGCGATGAGCAAATAGAGAAGCAGACTCATGAAACTCCATATTTTTTGAGAGGATTATATCCAAAAGCGTCGCTTCTCATTCAGACTTTTTCGTTAAAATCGGTACAGTCTCATTCCAAGTCGAAAGGGGAGCAAAATGGCTGAAGAGAAGAGAATAGCGGAAGAAAATCCGAAAGAAGAAACAACGGAGGAGATTCGTAACGAGGATCAACCTTCGCAAGAGTCTCCAAAAGAAGAGGAGGCGCAGCAGCAGGTTTCGGAGCTGGAAGAGAGTACCGAGACGAAAGAGGGCGAAGTAGAGAGTGAAAAAGCTTCGCTGGAGCCATCACAGGAAGCAGGATCCGAAACCGTACCCCAGGACAAAAACGCCTTGGCCCGGCAGAAAGTGGCCGCGGCCAGAGAACGGGTCCTGAGTGCCGAAGAGGAGGTGGAAGAGTGCCTTCAAAATATCGAAAACGATGTGAAGGCTTTCGAAGAGTATGAGCGCGAAGAGCTACTCCCGACGGTGACGAAAAGCCGTGCACTCCTTCAAAAAGTGGGGGCTACCGAGCTTGTCGAATCCAAAGAGCTCCTGCCTCCGGTCGAGCTGGAAAATCCCGACGAGCAGGCGCTTCGGATCGAAGATCTCTCTTCAGGAAAATTCGGTGCCTTTTTCCTCGCTCTGCTCGGCGGTATCGCTACGCTGATCGGGTGGTATCTCTTCGCCGTCTCCAAAGCGGGGCTTGCTCTGCTTCCTTCGGGCATGCCCGATCTGGGCTTCTTCTCTTCGCTGGCGGCGAAGATCGCCGAAGCTTTCGGCCAGGGAGAGAACGCATCGGTCGGAGCCGCGATCGTCGTCGTCACGACGCTGCTGCTGATGATCCTCATCTATTGGGTGCTCGTCTCCGTGCGCGCATCGCGCAATCTGCACCGTGCGCAAGAGATCGAAGAGGAAGCGGGATTCTACTGCCGGAAAAAAGAGGAGTGCAAAGAGAAGATGGCCCAGGTGCGCGAACATCTCAAGCAGCTGGATCAAACCGTCCGGAAATACGAAGTGCTCCTGGAAGAGAAGAACGCCGGATTGCGCAGGGCTCTTCACATCGAAGACGCCAAAAATTTCGACGAGCTCCACGACAAAAGCAAAGAGTTGGTCGTGGAGATGCAAACCCTCCTATCCGAGCTGGAGAAACTGCTCGACACTCCCATGGCCCGCTCCGGAATGCTGACCCAAGAGAGCGTCGAAGCCCTGCGCCACGCCAAACGGGTGATCAACGATCATATCCTCCGACTCTACAGTTGACGCTACGTGTCTGTAGAGTCTGACATCCTCATCATCGGAGCCGGGGCTTCCGGCTTGATGCTCTCCTCGCTTCTGAGGCGGAAACACTCCGTCATCTTGATCGACGCCAACCCCAAGATCGGAGCCAAAATCTCCGTCAGCGGAGGAGGGCGCTGCAACTTTTGTAATCAAAGGCTCTCCGTAGATCGCTACCGCGGCGATTCCCGTTTTATCGAGGAAGTTTTCCGGAGATACGGGAGGGATTGGCTGCTGGATTGGGCCAGAAAAAGAGGGCTTGCCCTGCGAAACGAAAAGGAGGGGCAGTTTTTCTGCACCCACGGGGCCCAGAGTCTCAACGAAATTTTTCGACGAGAAATCCGGGGGGTCGATCTGCATGTGCAGACGCGGGTGCGGGCCGTCTCGGGGAGGGGGCCTTTCGTCGTCGAAACCGACCGGGGACGCTACCGGGCCCGCAAACTCGTGGTCGCCAGCGGAGGATTGAGCTTCCCCCGTCTGGGGGCAAGCGATCTTGGCTTGCAAATCGCCCGGGAGTACGGGCACAGCATGATCCGCCCGGCCCCGGCGCTGGTGGGGTTGACGCTGCAGCCTCCGCAGTTTTTCATGAAGGAGCTCAGCGGGATTTCGCTCCCCGTGGAGATCCGCGTCGTCTCCAGACGGATCCGTGGAGATCTGCTTTTCGCCCATCGGGGCATCAGCGGCCCGGCGGTTTTGAATGCGTCGCTTTGGTGGGAGCGGGGTGACATCGAAGTCGATTTCATGCCGGATTTCGACGAAAGACTCCTCAAAGGATCGAAGCACCTCTCCACGCTACTGCCTCTTCCCAAACGGGTCGCCAGAGCCTTTTTGGAGCACTTGGAGATCGAAGATGCTCCAGCCGCAAAGATAAGCCCTGATGCGCGTAAAAAACTGCAAAACCTTCGCCGTTACCGTTTCGCTCCCGCCGGGACCTTCGGGTACTCCAAAGCGGAGGTCACCAAGGGAGGGGTCTGCACCGACGAGATCGATCCGCACAGCATGGAGAGCCGCCTCGTGCCGGGGCTCTATTTTCTCGGGGAGGTGCTGGACGTCACGGGCGAGCTGGGCGGCTACAACTTCCAGTGGGCCTTCAGCTCCGCCGCCGTCTGCGCCGATGCCTTGAATGCCAAGGAATAAACCGAAGATGTCAATCCGGCAATGAAATCTGTAACTTGAAGAAAAAATCGCTAAAATAAGCCAAAGATTTCAAGTAATATTTCCAAATATTACCCAAAGGACCGCCTTGAAACGTTGGATGAAAGCCCTTGCGCCGTTGGTATTGCTCTTGCTCGTCGCCGGCTGCGGCGGCCCCCATTTCGGCGATGCCAACGGATGGAGCGGATCCCAGAAAAAGGAATTCGAACAGATCCTGGCGCATGATGAGTACGCTTCGCTTTGCCAGCTTGAACCGCTCTATCAGCGCTATCTCCGGACACACGACACGGCGCTTCTTTCGAAGATCCTCGTAGGCTATACCGAGAATCTGGCCAACAGTTGCATCGACATTCCCGCTTACAAGCAGATCGAAAAAGCGCGCAACAAGCGAAAAATCCGCTCTCACTACGAATTTTACACCCAGCGGGTCTCGGCATCGGACGTGATGTCGGGGCTGCGCTCCGGAGAGACGATCGAAGAGATCCTCAAGCCCTACATGCCGGCCACCCCCCAGTTTGCAAAACTCCTAAGCTACTATCGCGGCGGCTCGGTCACGGGCGATCAGGCGAAAAAACTCTTCATGAGTCTTCAGCGGGCGAAGGTGATGAGCGACAAGGGGTGGGATACCTACTTCCTGGTCAATGTCCCCGAGTTCAAAGTGCGCTTTTTCGAAAACGGTGTTCTGCGCTTCGGCTTCCCCGTGGTCGTCGGACAAAAGACGTGGAATACGCCGATTTTCAGCGCCATGATGAAGTACGTGGTGCTCAATCCTACGTGGAACGTCCCCGACGCCATCGCCCGCGCCGAGGAGATCCCCCATCTACTCCGTCGCAAAGGGTACATGAAAAAGCATCATCTCGTCGTGCGTAGGGATTATGACGTGGACTCGTCCGCCGTGAACCCTGCAAGTGTCCCCTGGCGGAGCCTTTTGAGCGACGAGTACAAGAAAAAAGCCCTCCCTTACAAATTGATTCAACTTCCCGGTCCCCACAACGCCCTGGGGCTGGTGAAGTTTATGTTCCCCAACCCCTATTCGGTCTACATGCACGATACCAACATGAAGTTCCTCTTCAAGCGAAGTTATCGTGCCTACAGCCACGGCTGCATTCGCCTCAAAAAACCGATGATGATGCTGGAGTACCTGGCTTCTCACGGCTATCTCAACGACGATTGGCAAACGGTGCAGCAAAAGCTCTCCACCCACAAGACCCATGTGGTCTCTCTGCGGACTCCCATCCCCGTGCATGTCGCCTACTTCACGGCTTACGCCGACGACACCGGGCTGCATTTCTTCCCCGATGTCTACGGATTCGACAAGATCATGCCGTTGAAAAAGGCTCCCTGAGATGGCGCTTCGAAGCTGTCGATTCCAAGATCGGGAGTACACCCTCTCCTACGAAATCCTTCATCCGGGGAAGGAGCCGACGGTGCTTTTCCTCCACGGATGGGGAAGCAACAAAGAGCTGATGCGCCAAGCCTTCGGCACCTTGCTGCCTCAGTTTCGCCACCTCTACCTGGATCTGCCCGGTTTCGGCAAAAGCCCCAATGAGCGTTTCCTCTCCACGGCAGATTATGCCGGCATCGTGCATGCCTTTTTGCAAGAACTGGGGATGGCACCGGAGGTCGTCGCGGGCCACTCCTTCGGGGGCAAAGTGGCCACGCTGCTCGATCCTCCGTTCCTGGTGCTGCTCTCTTCAGCGGGGTTCCCGGTACCCAAGCCTTTCTCGGTGCGTCTGAAGATTGCTCTTTTTAAGACCCTCAAACCCCTGGGGCTGGCCAAAGTGCGCGATCTCTTCGTCAGCGCCGATGCCAAGGGGATGAACCCCGGGATGTACGAAACTTTCAAAGCGACTGTCAACGAAGATTTCAGCGACCGTTTCGCGGAGTATCGGGGCAGGGCGCTGCTCTTTTGGGGGAAGGAGGATACGGCGACGCCTCTTTGGACCGCAGAGCGCATCGCGCAGCTCATGCCGAGGGCTACGCTGGAGCCGATGGAGGGGGATCACTACTTTTTCCTCAAAAACCCGCAAAACGCTGCCGGAATCGCCCGAGGGATCGAAACGGCCCTGCAAACGAACACTCCAAGCTAAAGGAAGACGCCCGTGCTTACCGTGCTCAACCTGATCGCCTACTTCGCCATGCTCGCCATGCTCGGCTACTACATCATCACCACGCTTCAGTGGTACAGTTACCGCCTGGAGCGGGTGCTTTTCCACCACACCAAACCCTGGTGGAACTACCTCTATTTTCTCCTCCCCTTCGTCGCGTACGATTTCGTCATGGCGATCACGCAGCAGCGCTACGGTTTCGTGGTGACGCTGCTCTATCTACCGCTCTTTGTCTTCTGGGTGCGCGGCATCGACAAACGCCTCGTCTTCACGGGGCGCGTCAAGCGCTTCTTCGGCGCTTTGGCGCTCTTCGGGCTCTTCCTCGTGCTGGTCTTTCACCACTACTCGGTCTTCATCCCCATCCTGTTGGCCTGGATCGTCTCCGTCTCGATCGAAAAGATGCTCTTCGGAGCCTTTCGCCGCCGGGCTCTCAAGCGCCTCGAAGAGATGCCCGAGATGAAGGTGGTGGGGGTGACCGCCAGCTACGGCAAAACCAGCATCAAAAACTTCATCGCCGCGATCCTGAGCGAAAAGTACCGGGTCTATGCCACTCCCCGCTCGGTCAACACCCTCGGAGGCGTCATGAAAGACGTCAACGACGACCTACCCGCCGATACGCAGATCTACGTAGTGGAGATGGGAGCCAGAGGGGAGGGGGACATCGCCGAAATCACCCGCTTCGTCCAGCCCCACTACGCCGTGGTGGGCAAGATCGGCCCGGCGCACATCGAATACTTCAAGACTCTCGAGCGTATCCGCGACACCAAGATGGAGATCCTCCAAAGCCCCCGTCTCCTCGAAGCCTGGGTCCATGAAAGTGCGCAGATCAAACCGACGGAGAAGATCCATCTCTTCGGCCCCGAGATCCAAGAGATCGAAGCGACGCTAGAGCAAACCTGCTTCACCCTTGAAGGGGAGCGCTACTGTGCCAAGATCCTCGGGGCCTTCAACGCGATCAACCTCGCCGCGGCGATCCACGTGGCCAAGGCTCTGGGACTGAGCCCCGAAGAGATCCGCCGGGGACTCGAACGCATCGAGCCGGTTCCCCATCGCCTCCAGCGCATCGACGCCGGGGGCAAAGTGATTCTCGACGACAGCTTCAACGGCAACATCGACGGAATGATGGCCTCCTTCGACCTGGCGGCTACGTGGCCGGGGCGCAAAGTCCTCATCACTCCCGGTCTCGTCGAAGCCGATGCCGACCTCAACGAAAAGGTGGCCCGCCGAGCCGACGAAATCTTCGACCGGATCGTCGTGACGGGGGATCTGAACTATGCCATCTTCAAAAAGATCGTCGATCCCGACAAACTCCGCCGCCTGGAGCGCAAATCCCAGATGGAAGAGATGCTCGCCGAAGAGACCCGCCCCGGCGATCTGATCCTCTTCGCCAACGATGCGCCGAGCTTCGTCTAAACGCGTTTGGCCGAAAGATCCGTTTCGGCACCTCGCTTGAATTTCGATAAGATACGC
>CAYUXG010000018.1:0-11091 GCA_964448735.1 uncultured Nitratifractor sp.
GGAGGAACCCTGCTCGCCCTGACCGCGATCCGAATGCTCAATACATCAAAAAAGGATTGACTCTCCCCAAAAAGAACGAGGAAAATAGTGGGAAGGAAAAAGGAAAGGTTTACCAGTCGAAATAGGTGCGGGCTTTGAGGATTTGGGGGTAGTTGTAGCGATGTTCACCCTCTTTGTTTTTGAGGACGATCCCCTCTTCGTCGGCAGACTGGAGAATCCCCCGTTTCTTCTCTCCACCGGCGATCTTGAGTTTGACTCGCTCGCCTACGGCGCTGCGGAAATGGCGGGGCTTTTTGAGAGTACGCTCGATGCCGGGGGAGCTGACTTCGAGGAAATAGTTGCCGCTCACGGGGGGATGCACGTCCAGCAAGGGAGAAACGTCATTGGAGATCTCTGCACAGGTGTCCAGATCTACGCCGCCTTCTTGGGTGATGTAGATCCGATAGATCGTCTGATCGTTCTCTTTGACGATCTCCGTGTCGTAAAACTCGGCACCGTGACTCCGGACGATCTTTTCGATCTGTTCTTCAAGATTCATGGCCGATCTCCTTTTCGATCTTTTTAAACAGATCGTCGATCCGATTGATCCGCTCGAGCTCGTTGTCAAATTCGAAGGTGAAATTGGGGGCCTTGAACCATCCTTCGGTTTCCCGGACGTAGGTCTTCAGGTACCCGGCGACTTTGCGAAGGCGGCGAAGGGCCTCCTCCTGCTCCGCTTGGCTGCGCTCTTCTGGGTCCAGAAAGACCTTGGCGTCGTAGCGGCCCCGGGAGCAGAGCACTTCGGTGACGCACAGCGTATTGATCTTGGCATCGTCGAGGGTACCCAGCGCTTCGGGAATCAGCTCTTTGAGGACCGATTCGGTCCGTTTGCGCTTGATCTCGGCCTGATTCATAGCGTGGCCTGCTCCTCCACCTCTTTGAAGGTTTCGATCACGTCGCCCACTTTGATGTCGTTGAAATTCTCTAGCATGATCCCGCACTCGTAGCCTGCACGGACCTCTTTGGCATCTTCGGTGAAGCGCTTGAGGGAGCTGATGCGGCTGGTGTAGACCACGACGCCGTCACGGATGAGGCGAGCCCCGGCATTACGCTCGATGACCCCTTCGGTGACCATAGATCCGGCGATCGTACCGACCTTGGCCACGGTAAAGGTTTCGCGCACTTCGGCCTGACCCGTCACCTCTTCGCTCACGACCGGGCTCATGAGCCCGCTGAGCAGCCCTTTGACTTCGTCGATCATGTCGTAGATGATGGAGTAAGTCTTGATCTCCACGCCCAGATCCTGGGCCTTCTTCTTCACTCCGCCGGTGGGACGGACGTTGAATCCCATGATGATGGCGTTTTCGCTGGCGTCGGCCAGGAGCACGTCGCTCTCGGTGATACCGCCCACGCCGCCGTGAATGATTTCGACTTTGACCTCTTCGTTCTTCAGCTCACCCAGCGCCGACTTGATCGCTTCCAGGGAACCCTGAACGTCGGCTTTGACGATGATGGGAAGCTTTTTGATCTTGCCCTCGGCGATGAGACTACCGAGCTCGTCGAGAGAGACCTTGGTGCTCTTGGAGAGCTCTTTGGCCCGGGCAAGTTCTTTGCGTTTCTCAGCGATTTCGCGCACCTCTTTTTCATTCTCCATCGCGACGAGCACCTCTCCTGCCTGGGGGACTTCATGCAATCCGACCACGGCGGCGGGGGTGCTGGGCCCGATCTCTTTGGCCCGGCTACCGTCGTCGAGGATCAGGGTCCGCACCCGTCCGTAGGTCGTCCCGACGATGACATTGTCGCCCACATGCAGCGTACCGTTTTTGACAATGACGTTGGCGACGGGTCCGAAGCCCTTCTCGACGGAGCTTTCGATCACTACGGCCTTGGCTTTGCGCGTAGGATCGGCGGTCAGCTCCATCACTTCCGCCTGGAGCAGGATCGTTTCGAGCAGATCGTCCACCCCCTCTCCCGTGTGGGAAGAGACGGGAATCATCTCGTACTCTCCGCCCCAATCTACGGGGAGGATACCGATCTCCGCCAGCTGAGACTTGACGTTGTCCGGGTTGGCGGTAGGTTTGTCGATCTTGGTCAGGGCGATGACGATGGGAACGTCGGCTGCCTGAGCGTGGGAGATCGACTCTTTGGTCTGGGGCATCACTCCGTCGTCGGCAGCCACGACGATGACGGCGATGTCCGTCGCCTGGGCTCCCCGGGCACGCATCTCGGTAAAGGCGCTGTGGCCGGGAGTGTCGATGAAGGTGATCTTTTTGCCCTCTTTCTCCACCTGGTAGGCTCCCACATGCTGAGTAATGCCTCCGGCCTCGCCTGCAGCCACTTTGCTGGAGCGGATATAATCCAGTAGGGAGGTCTTTCCGTGGTCGACGTGTCCCATGATCGTGATGACCGGAGGACGAGGCTCTTCAACGCTGTCGGGAATCTCGTCGTAGGCCGCCACGTAATCAAGTGCGTCGAGGGGGTTGATCGTCTCGACCTGCACATCGAACTCTTCGGCGAGAATTTCGATGGAATCCTTGTCCAGGAAGTCGTTTTTGGTCACCATAGTACCCAAGGAGAAGAGGACTTTGACCACTTCGCCCACACTTTTGCCGACTTTTTCGGCGAACTCGTACACACGTACATCTTCGGGAATTCTTACCACGCTGACCTTTTCGCTGCTTTCTTGTCTTTGATACTTTCTTCGCTTACCACCGCGGCGGATGTTGCGTCCTCCGGGACGGTTGGGGAAGCGGCGCTGCTGCGTGCCGCCGACCCCTTGAGCGGCACGGCGCTTGGCTTCGGCACGTCGGCGCTCCTCTTGGCGCTGTTGCTCTTCGAAGATATTCTTGTCGGAGAAATCGAGCAAAACGATTTCCTCCTCTTCGTAGAGCTCGGTCGAACCGCCGAGATTGCGATCTCCTAGAATCTCCAGCTTCTCTCCCCCCGATTTCGCTTCGGCGGGGCCTTTTTTCTTCTTCTTTCTCGAAGGCACGGAAGCCATGGCATCGCCGAGGGAAAGTTTCTTTGCCTTTCTGATAGGAGCGGGTTTTGCCTTTTTGACGATGGTGATGCCTTTGCGCATCGCGGGAGCCGCCGTTCGAGGACCGACGGTCTCTTCTTCGCCTTTTTTCGCGACAGCGGTGATCCCCGCACGTTTGCGCACAGTTTTTACCGGAGTTTTCTCTTGGGGAGTTTCCTCCTTCTTTACGGGAGCCTCTTCTTCAACCGGAGAAGAGACTTCAGAAACTGCTTCTTGACGTGAAGATGCGGATTCAGCCTGAGAAGCCTTTTCAGACGAAGCTTCCTCTTCCGAGATTTTGGGTCTCTCTTCTGCTTCCGTGGATTGCTCGTCGGGAATTTTCTTCTCTTCCGGCCTCTTTTCCGCTTTCTTCGAACTCTTTTTCTCACCTGGTTTGGCGAGTCCGGCGGGCCACTTCCCCGTCAGTGCATAATCCATCAGCATCGCCGCTTGATCGAGGGTCACGGAACTGCCGGCCACCTTGACATTGAATCCGAGCTCTTTGGCCTTGCTGAGCAGCTCGTTGTTGGACATCCCGGCTTCTGCGGCGATCTCCTGGATTTTGACTTTATCCATCGGTTTCTAACTCCTTTATCAACGTGAGGAACTCCTCCACGTCTATCTTGAATCGTTTGCTAACGCTTTTCACCCTCTTCGCATCCTGACTGCATCGGCGGCAGAGATACCAGCTGCGGCCATAGCCCGTGTAGGGAACCGCCCGATTTCCGTCAAACTGTATTCTGATGAGTGTATGTTGGGATTCTCTGTTTCTGCAGGCAATACACATTCGAACAGGCTGATTTTTCATGGGGATTATACCAAAATTTTCAGGGCTTTCCAATGACACCCAAATTGTCGAGAGAATGGGTCATCACCCGAAACTGGGGGAAGCGTTCCGCCAAGGCTTCATGGATGGAAATTGCATCGTCGGCATAGGCGAGATTGAAAAAGGTCGAGCCGCTTCCCGAAAGGGTACTCATCAAAGCCCCCTTCTCCAAGGCGAGCTTCTGTACATCGAAAAGTTCGGGCAGTGCCTGCATGCGACGCTGTTGGTGAACCCGGTCTTTGGAGGCGATGCGAAGCTGGTCCCAGGATTCGCTCATGAAAAGCGCCGTCATGTAAGCAGCATGAGAGATGTTGAAGATCAAATCCTCTTTACTGTAATTTTTGGGCAGGACATTCCGGGAACGGTTGGTCGAAATGGTGCGGTTGGGCACGACCAGCACCGCACGCAGATAGCTGGGCAATCGGCGCTTTTTGCTATAGACCCGTCCCGCTTCGAGGCATGCGACGTTGAAACCGCCCATCACCGCGGGGGTAATGTTGTCGGGGTGGTGCTCGTAGCGCAAAGCGAGGTTGAGAATCTTGCGCTTGTTGTACCCGGTTCCCGTCGCCAGATGAGCCGCGGTGATCGCTGCGACGATGACCGCCGAAGAACTACCAAGACCGCGGGAGATCGGAATGCGATTGGTAAATTCGAAGCGGAAGGTTCCCCGATCCCCTCCGCTGAGCCGTCGATACTGCTCGTTGAAGATATGCAGAAAGAGCGTGTTTTTTTTGATCTTAGGATTTCCGGCCCCCTCTCCTTTGGTCGAGAGGCTGAGAAACTTCGAACGCTTGAGGGTGATCTCGTTGCGAAGATCGATGGCGAGCCCCAGGGTGTCAAAGCCCGGGCCGAGGTTGGCACTGGTCGCGGGTACGCTTATGGTCAAGGTCGGCCTTTATACGGCAGGAATCCGATAATCCGGCCGTCGGTCCGATGCGATCTCAAGCTCGCAAAGCGACGGCGGCGGAGTGAAGACCTGCGGGATCTTTTCGTCGTATTTTCGTGTTATTATAGTCTCTTTTTCTTTGACGAAATAGAGTTTCCCCATCGCTTTGAGGGGGCGGTTGCCGTTGAGAGAAAAAGCACTGCACCCTTCGAAAGGGATTCCGCGAAGAAGCTCCAGGGTCCGAAGAAGAATGTAGCAAAGCTTGATCCCCATATAGCTCCCGGGGCCGTTAGCGTAAAGAATCTTTCGAATAGAATAGCTCTCCGTCAATCGGTCGATCTCCCCCGTCAAGACATCGGAGACGTATCCTTCCACTTCCCATTTCCGATGGAGCATCCCCCTCTCGTTATAAAGAGCAAGTTGCAGCGGAGAAGAGAGTGGATTGACCAGGAGGGTGAAGGCGTTCTCAGGCAAAGCACCGCTCATACTCGGCGACACGGGCGTGTCCCGTCTGCACGATTTCGTAATTGGCGCGTTCGGCGAAAAGTGCCTGGGTCAGCTTGTGATTGAGGGCATGGCTTCCTGCAAAAGATCGGTACCGTCCCAGCATGTTGTATCCAGCCACTCGCATATCTCCCATCGCATCGAGGATCTTGTGGCGGACGAATTCGTCGGGATAGCGCAGTCCCTCGGGGTTGAGCACCCGGTCTTCATCCAGCCCGACGGCATTTTTCAGACTCGCACCCAGGGCCAGGTTCTGGCTCTGGAGATACTGGATATCCCGTGCGAAGCCGAAAGTGCGTGCCCGAGCGATCTCTTCGAGATAGCGGCGCTTCGTAAAATCGAAACGGTAGCGCTGTCGGCCGATGGCGGGATGGTCGAAAAAGATTTCGAAATCGAACTCCGCTCTTTTCGAAGGCTCCAGACGGACATATTTCTCCCCGTCGCGCACCTCCACCGGGCGTAGAATTCGAACGATCTCTTTGGGCCGATCCAACTCCTTGATCCCCGCTTCATCCAAGAGCAGACAAAATGATGCGGAGCTACCGTCCATGATGGGCATTTCATTTCCTTCGAGAACGATACGGAGATTGTCGATGCCGTAGGCGTAGAGCGCGGAGAGGAAGTGCTCGATGGTGGAGATGTAGCCATCGGGTTGCCCGATGACCGTCGCCATGCGGGTATCGATGACGGAGGAGACCTTCAGCGGAATGCTCCGCCCAAGATCGCTCCGATAGAAGATGATGCCGCTATCGGCATCCATCGGCTCGACCCTAAGCCGGATCGATTCCCCCTTGTGGAGACCGATTCCCACCACTTCTACACTTTTTGCAATCGTTCTTTGAAACATCTTTCCCCTTCTCGCGACACTTTACAGGATTTATTATAGCCAAATGCGAAGATGCCGAGAATCTCCGTGTTTACAACTGGCTGGCGATGATTCGATCTGCACGCCGAAAAACGGCAGTGATGTGGCTTTTGATCCAGTTCTGCTTCATCCAATCCATGGGAAGCACCTCGATACCTTGCACCAGCATGCCGAAGTGGAGATGATCTCCCATAGCCAGTCCCGTTTTTCCCGTTTTCGCGATCACCTCGCCCGCTTTGACTCGATCGCCCTTTTCCACCAGCAGCGAGGAGCAGTGGCCGTAGATCGTGTAGAGGCCGAAACCGTGATCGATGATGGGCATATTGCCGTAGATCCCGTTGCGCGAAGCGAAGACCACTTGACCGGAGTTGGAGCTGTAGATCGGTGCGTGGCGCGTGCTGGCCAGGTCGTAGCCCAGATGATAGGAGAGGGAGACCGGATGATCCTTGCTCGTATAGTAGTAGTGGCGTTCATCCCCGAAATTCGCCACCCGCATCGCATGTTTAAGAGGATAAAAAGCCTTCAGATGCTTCCATCGGTCGTAGTCGACGACGCTCGGCTTGGCCGTATAGCGGTGGATCAGATTTTCGTTGGCGACGCGCATCCCTTCGTTGACGGCGCGGAAACGTTTGAGGGGACTCTTTGCCTTGGAGGCGTTGGGATCTTCCGCTGCGATCTGCGCGATTTTCCCCTTGAGGAAACGGTCGCTCAGCCGGATCCAGGAGACCCGGTATTTTTTGTCGATCTCTTCGATCGGAACGTTCAATTCGCTACGATTGCCCGCCGTGTCGATCGCGACGATTTTCGCTCGAAAACGCTGCATGCGAAAGGGCCATGCCATGAGCGTCGCCCAATACCCCTTGTGTTTGTAGGGCAATACTTCGAAGCGTTTTTTCCCCACCTGCAGATAGACCTCTTTTAGATGGGGATCGACCGCTTTGAAGATCACCAAAGCGCTGCCGCCTTTGATGATGCTGGGGCTTGCCGCCACCACTCCGACCACGGGAGGAGTCGTATCCACGACGATGCTCGTACTGCGTCGTGTTTCATTCCCCCGGCCGAAATTCCAGAGACTCCGATCCCGAACGATAATGCTCAAGCGCCAGGGTCCCTTGCTCTCGTCGAGGCCACTCTTTTTGGGCAAACGGATCGTCACCTGCGTCTCCCGAATCGGCTCTTCAAAACGGCCGGAAGCCACGACAATCTGTCGTGTCCCGTCGCTGAGTACCGCCTGATAGCTTCCCAGCGCCCGGTTATCCTTCAAAGTGACGAGAATCGGCTTGTGCGGATTCCAAAAGTAGCTTTTTTTCAATTCGATTTTGGGATTCTGACGCTCGAACAGGGGAGAGAAGTAGAGATAGGCCGCTCCGGCACCGATCAGGATCAACAGAATGATCCA
Organism: uncultured Nitratifractor sp.; assembly: GCA_964448735.1. Taxonomy (GTDB): domain Bacteria; phylum Campylobacterota; class Campylobacteria; order Campylobacterales; family Sulfurovaceae; genus Nitratifractor. The sequence continues at coordinate 7,479 of CAYUXG010000018.1, forward strand.
GAGCCATCCGCGGCTTTTGCGCCGTCTCCGGCCATATGCATAATTTCGTCTCATCGGGAAGCGATCACTCCTTCTTCTTTGATTTTCTTCAATAATTTTTCCAACAAATCCTCCATGCCGTACTCCGTCGTTTCGAAACCGGCGGCTTCCAAATGTCCGCCTCCGCCGAACTCCTGAGCCAGACGCATCACGTCGGCTCCTTTGGAGCGCAAAGAGACTTTGACGCTTTTTTCTCTCTCGACCAGCAAAATCGCCACTTCGACCGTGATCAAGGAACGGGCATAGTCGACCAGCCCGTCCAAATCGCTCTCGCGTGCTCCGCTCCAGGCAAGATCCTCCCGGGTGACGACCATCACTCCCACTCGCCCGTCAAGATAGAGGCGCAACGATTCGAGCGCTTTCCCCAAAACGCGCAAAGAGGCCAAAGAGCGCCGATGCAGCATCTTTTGGGCGACCCCGGAGGGATCGACTCCCAATGCGATCAGCTCCTTGGCCACTTCGAAACTCTCCGCCGTGACGTTTCCCACGGTAAAATACCGGGTATCGGAGATCAGCGCAGCGTAGAAGGCTTCGGCGGCTTCCGGGGGAACGGGGTAGAGCCCCTCGAAGAAGCGATAGGCGACCTCCGAACTGCTCACCGCCCGATCACGGACGAGATTGAGATCTCCATAAAACGTATTGCTAGGGTGGTGATCGATGTTGACGATCGTTCGCCCGGTGAGGTCGAATCCAAGGCGATCGAGACTGCCGCAGTCACAAGCGATGATCATGGAGTCGGAAAAATCGATCTTTTTCTTGATCCGCTCGAATCCGGCCAAAAAATCGACCTGCCGGGGAAGATCCTCCGTCGCATTGGCCACCTCCACCCGGATCCCTTGGCGTTTCAGGATCGCGGCGATCCCCAGGGCCGTGCCGATCGCATCCGGGTCGGGATGCACGTGCGAAAGCAGCGTCACCCCTCGATGGCTCTCCAGCAGCTTCAGAAACCGTTTTCTCTCCTCTTGCGTGAAGAGCAGCCGATCCGTGCTCATCCTCCGATCCGCATGGAGAGGTCGGGCCAGACCGCCTGATGGATGATGCTGCCTGAGCTGATGGCATCGACTCCCGTCGCCGCGATGCGTTCGATCGTCTCCAGGGTGACGTTGCCGCTGGCTTCGAGCAGGATATGGGGATAATTCTCGTTCCGATACGCCACAACCTCTTCGATAAGTTCGGGCGGCATATTGTCGCACATGACAATGTCGGCTCCCGCCTTCATCGCCCGCTGCACCGTCTCGAAATCTTCGCACTCCACTTCGATCTTGGCGGTAAAGGGGATCTGCGCACGGACGCTTTGCATGAAAGCGTTCAGATCCTCGATGGTTTTGAGGTGCGTATCTTTGAGCATCAGGCAATCGTCCAGCCCCATGCGGTGGTTGCGCCCTCCGCCGCAGCGCACGGCGTATTTTTCGAAGGCTCTCAGCCCCGGACGGGTCTTGCGGGTATCGAGGAGGACACAATCGTATCCTTCGAGCTTGCGGACGTATTGAGCCGTCAACGTGGCGATGCCACTAGCATGTAGAGCCAAATCCAGCAGCGTACGTTCGAGCGAAAGCAGATCTCTCGCCTCTGCTTCGATCTCCAGCAGACGATCTCCCGGAGCATAAGCCTCTCCATCCTCGATCGACCATTTCAAACGGATCTCGAAGAGATCTTCAAGCACCTCGATGTACTCACGCCCGGCAAAAACCCCTTCGCTTTTGGCCAGGATCTGTGCCCGCACCGAGCCTCGGGGTGCGATCGCGGCAAAGAGATCCCCCCGTCCCAGATCCTCGGCCAATGCCCGCTCGACGAACTCCTTTTTGAGCCAGTGATCGACCCGCATCTCAGCGCACTTCCAACATTCGCTCCAGCGCCAGCCGGGCGTAATGAACCGTCTCGTCGTCTACGAAAATTTCGTTGAGGGGCTCGCCCTCCTCGATCGACTTGAGGGTGTGGTAGAGATCCTCTAACGTCGTTTCGTTCATCGTGGGGCACTCGGGCTTGGTGGAGGAGAGCACGTAGGTGTTCTTCTCGCGCATGCGGTGGACCAGATTGTATTCGGTCCCTACGGCCACCTTCTGCTCGGGGTCGAGCTCGTTCACGTAGCGGATCAGTTGAGAGGTCGAACCGACGAAATCGGCCGCCTGGACCACCCGCGGATCACACTCGGGATGCACGGCGATCTTGATGCCCGGATACCTCTTGCGGTAGAAGTTCACGTCATCGACGGTAAAGAGCTGATGCACGGAGCAAAAGCCGTTGAAGCAAAGCACGTCGGCCTCTTTGGGATCGCAGCCCTCCTCTCCCACGACGCAGGAGCGCAATCCCATCATGTTGGCGACGTTCTGCCCCAGGCAGCGATCGGGGACGAAGAGGATCTTTTTGCCGCTTTCGAGCCCCTTTTCGATGATCTTGACGGCATTGGAGCTGGTGCAGACCAGGCCGCCCATCTTGCCGACTTTGGCTTTGACGGTGGCATCGGAGTTGATGTAGGTAATGGGCAGCAGCTCCTCCCTGCCGACCCCGGCGGCTTCGATCGCTTCGACCGTCTCGTCGTAGTAGCTGCCGTCGATCATCCGCGCCATAGCGCAGCAGGCGATCTTGGGCATCAGCACCCGTTTCTCGGGGGCGATCACCTTGACGCTCTGGCCCATGAAGCCCACGCCGCAAAAGACCACCCAGGGGTTGGCGTCGGCCTTGCATTTGCGCGCCAGTTCCAGGCTGTCGCCGGTGATGTCGGCCATCTCGAAGACTTCGTCGCGCTGATAGTAGTGGGCCACCACCGTCACCGGCAGCTCCCTTTTGAGCCGCTCGATCTCGGCTCGATAATCGATACTCATGAACGCTCCTCGCGTAGATTTGGGAGATTATACAATATCTTTTTTCGCTAAAATGCTCCACAACGATTCTACCATTGAAGGAATTCCACTCATGTTCGAACTGCTGGGCAATCTCAATATCCAACTCTATCTGGCCGCCTACCTCATCGGGGGGATCCCCTTCGGCTACCTGCTGGCCAAGACCTTCGGCGGCGTCAACGTCAAGGAAGAAGGCAGCGGCAACATCGGAGCCACCAACGTCCTTCGGGTGCTCAAAGCCAAAGACCCCGCCCTGGCCAAAAAGCTCGGCATCGCCACCCTCCTGCTCGATGCGCTCAAAGGCGTCGTCGTTTTGCTCGCCGCCAAGCTCCTGGGAGCCGAGCCCGCCACCCTCTGGACCGTCGCCGTGCTGGCGGTCTGGGGCCACTGTTTCAGCCCCTATCTGGGCTTCGAAGGGGGCAAAGGGGTCGCCACGGGCTTTGGGGTACTGCTCTTTCTTCATCCCTGGCCCACGTTGATCGCTCTGGCCGCCTGGGCCGTCGCCGCCAAAACGATCCGCATCTCCTCTCTCTCCTCGCTAGTGGCGCTCGCGGCCCTGCTGATCGCCTCCTACGTACTCTACCCCGCCGGCATCCCGGGGATCGGCACCCACGCTCCCGTCTGGGTCATCGCGATCACCGTTTTCTACAAGCATCTCCCCAACCTCGTCCGTCTCCTGCGCAAAGAGGAGGCCCCCGTCGCATGAGGATCGAAATCTCCGATCTGCGCTTCGA
>CAYUXG010000019.1:0-10898 GCA_964448735.1 uncultured Nitratifractor sp.
ATGCAAAAATGGATCGTCGAAAAAATCACTTATCTGCCGAAAAAGACGCAAGAGAAGTTTTATGCCCGAGTCCGAGAGAAAGCATTGCTGCGAACCCGTGCAAGGTTGATCGAGAGCGGGATGGATATCCAAAAGCTCAGTGACGAAGATCTTGAAGTGATCATCGCCGATGAGGAGGATAAGCTGATCGGTGAGTACAAGAGCCGGGGGCTTGTAGCTCTTTTGGCCATGTTGGGGATCAGCCTTTTTTAACATGTATCACTATCTCAAATGGGCGGCTCTTTCTCTTTTTTTCCGACGCAATCTCCGTGCGTTACTCCTCATTGTCTTCTCTTTTCTGGGAATCCTTTTTCTCAACAATGTTTATCAGGACCTGGCAGCTTATGCCCAGGCAAGTGGTCATAAAGATGTTTTGCTCTATCTCCTGATCGGGAAATGGGGGATCCTGCTTTTTCTTTTTGCTTTGATGTTCTACGGAATCAGCAGACTCGGCTTTGGCAAAGAAAAAGGCAAAGAGGGGACAGCTCGAGTGAGATCAGGACAAAAGAGTGCTAGTTCTTTACCGGATCCGAAAGAGGATGCGCGGATCATGCAGCGCTTGGAGAAGTTTCGAGAGCCAAGACGGCTGCGGCGAAAATCGGATCTATTGATGGAAAAACTTCGTGGGGAAGGAGAGCGTTAAGCGCTCCCTTTGCTACGTTCATTGAAATAAAAAAGGGTCGTCGTGCCGGCTACGGCAACGCCGAGAGACCATCCTGCCAGTACATCGCTGAACCAATGGGCATGGAGGTAGATACGGCTCAAGCCGATCAATAGCGGCCAGAGGAGGGCTAGCGTGGTCAAGAGCCTTTTCGAACGGGAAGCGGGAAGCGGTTGGATCCAAAGAATCCAGACGGAGATCGCCAATGCGGCGGAGGTGGCACTGTGCCAGGAGGGGAAGGAGTAGCTGTGAATCTCTACGAGACGCTCCTCGGGGCGAAGGCGTTGAACGAGATGCTTGACAATCGTTGTCATCAGCGCCGCTCCCCAGACTGCGCTGAGGAAATAGAGCGTCTCACGGATGCGTTGCTTCAGGAGAAGGAGGCCTCCAGCGAGGAGGCTCCAGACGAGAAGAGCCGACGGGCTGTTGAGATGCGTCAGTGCGGTGACAATCGAAGCGACAAGAGGATTGTAAAGATCTTTGACACTGTTGTCTACCCAGCGATCAAGGGGATCTGTTTGATGAGTAGAGATCAACAACAGTAGAAACGCAAAAAGGGCGGCGGCGAGTAAAGTGGTAAGGATGAGTTTGCGTCGCATAGCTTTCTCCGTCAAAAGAGTTTCCCGATTTTTCGGTAGCCGTAGAGATACAGCGCTCCTCCCAAAAGAATGACGCCGAGGAAATAGCTCCAGAGCTCCGCAATAGGAGTTCCCCGAAAAAAGATACTTTCGCTGGCTTCGATGTAGTAGCGCAAAGGAGACAGCAGCGAGAGATCCTGCAACAGAGGATGCATGGCGTGGATGGGTGTCCAGGCGCCGCTGAGGAAGATCAAGGGCATCATGATGAGGATGGAGAGCTGAGCGACCTGGAGCATGTTTTTGGCGGCTGCGGCAATGAAGAGGCCGATGCCCGCCGTAGTGAAGGCATAAAAGAAGGAGAGGAGGAAAAATCCTCCGAGCGATCCGTGAATGGGAACGTGGAAGGTGTGAAAGAGGATCAGTCCCGTGGCGATGAAGATCCCGGCCATGAGAATCAGGACTTGAGAAAAACTCTTGGCAAGGATCAAAAGCTTCGGATCGACGGGCATGAGGAGCATGATTTCCCAGGTGCCGTTCTCTTTCTCCCGGACGAAGACGGCAGCGGTGAGGATGACGCCGAGCAGGGTCGTAACGGAGAGCATTTCGGCAATGGCCATGAACCAGGAGGTGCGGGCATTCTGGTTGAAGAGTTTGTGGATTTTGAAAGAGACCGGCAGATGCAAGTCGGAGAAATCGAGAAGAATGCTCTGAAGGTAGTTGAGTGCCTGGAAGCTCTGGCTCGAGGCGATGGAATCGATCAAAACATTGAGCGTCGAGCGACCGGTGGCGGCATAATCCTTGGCGAAGTTGCGATCGAAGAGGAGGCCGATCATGATTTCTCGGTTGCGCATGGCGTCGTAGAGCGCTTTTTGGGAGAGGAAACGGCGGGGTTTTTGGAACTCCGGAGCGTGGAGGTGACTCAGGATCTTCATGCTGAGCCCGCCGCCCGTTTTGTCCACATAGCCGACGGAGACGTTTTTGGCCTGGAGTTCGATGCCCCGGGCGGCAATGTAGATATCGAGGGTGAAGGAGTAAAGCACGACCGCCACCAGCCCCCAGGAACGGAAAAAGGAGATGATCTCCTTCATCACCATGCTCCAAAAGAGTTTCATCGTAGCTCCTTTTTCAGCAAAATCGCCCCCAGGAAGATCAAGGCGAAGGCGTAAAGCCCAAGGATGAAGAGGTAGAGCAGATTCCTCGTGGATGCGAGCCCTTGTCCTACGAGAAAGGTATCGTAGACGATGTGGTTGTAGTACATGACCGGGTAGAGGTGGGCCTCGATCTTCGACTCGGCGCTCATAGAGGAGATGGGCATGAGCATCCCCGAATAGAGGAACCCCGGAATGATCGTAAGAATGATCGTCAGGACGATCGCCACGATCTGGGTGCGGGTAATGATCGAAACCAGCAATCCTACGCCGAGGCTCGCAAGGATATAGAGTTCGCTCGCACCCCAGAAGAGGGTGAAGCTTCCCCGGAAGGGAACCTTGAAGAGCCAGGTGGCCCAGAGGAAGAGAATGAAGATATTGATCGAGTGCAGGAGAAAAACCGGGGTCAGTTTGGCCACAAGAAATTCGCTTTTTTTCAAGCCGGAGGAGTAGAAGTTGAAGATCGTCCCCTCCTCCTTCTCCTTGACGATGAGCAGAGCCGCGAGGATGGCCGGAGCGACGAGCAGGATCAAGCCCAGCAGTCCGGGGACGATGGCGTTTTCATCCCGCATCGCCTGATTGAATAAATTGCGGTTGTCCAGGCGGATCATTTTGAGCCGTTGTGGCGGGAGGAGTCCGGAAGCGGCGCTGAAGAGGGTTCCTCGGACGTAGTTGCTTATCGTTTCGGCCCGTACGGGGAAGGCTCCATCGATGAAAACGGCGATTTCGCTTCCCGTGCCGTGAAGCACATCCCGTTCAAAACCCGAGGGGATGAGAATGAGTAAATCTTCCCGCGCCTGTTTGATCCGGTCGAGGGCATCACTATCGGAGACGGCGGACAAGGTCGTATCGAAATATTTGCTGTGCATAAAATGGCTGGTGAGGTCCCGGGAGAGCGGAGTCTGATCCCGGTCGATGATCAGGGCCCGGGCATGGGTGACGTCCATGCGGATTCCGTAGCCGAAGAGAATGATGATCATCGTGGGAAGAAGATAGACGAGGCTGAGCATCCGGGAGCGGACGAGATCTTTGAACTCTTTGAGCATGTAGGCCTGAACGACGCCCAGCTTCATCGCCCCTCCTCATAGAAGTGGAGAAAAATCTCCTCGAAGTTTTTGGCGTCGGGAAAGCGTCGGTAGAGCGCTTCGACCGTGTCGTCGGCCACCTTTTTCCCGCGTCGTAGCAGCACGACCCGGTCACAAAACTCCGCTTCGCTCATATAATGGGTCGTAATAAGGATGGCGATATTCCAGCGCACCTTGAGTTTTTGGAGCATTTGCCAAAATTGGCTTCTGGCCACGGCATCCACGCCGGAAGTGGGCTCGTCGAGGAAGAGCACGACCGGTTCGTGCAGCAGCGCCGCGGCGACGGAGAATCGCTGGTTGATCCCCAGAGGAAGATCGCCCGGTAGCATATCCAGTGCGCTTTCGAAGCCCAATTCCCGGGCATAGCGGGCGATGAGTCGGCGGGCTTTGGATGTCGCAATGCGGTGCATGGAGGCGAAGTAGAGGAGGTTTTCCCTCACGGTCATATCTTTGTAGAGGGCGAAATGCTGACTGACGTAGCCGATGCGGGCTTTGAGCTCCTGTCGATCCCGGGCGCTTCGAATGGGGCGTCCCAGGAGGGTCAGATCTCCTTCGTCGATGGGGTAGAGTCCCAGGAGCATTTTGATGAAGGTGGTTTTGCCCGCGCCGTTGGCCCCTAGAAGTCCCAGGATCTCCCCCCGGCGGAGGGTCATGTCGATATGATCGTCGGCGACGAAATCGCCGAAGCGTTTGGTCAAGCCGCGAGCTTCCATGATGACGGAGGGAATGGGCTCGTCGCTCTCCCTGGGGCCGACTTCGATGGGGGGGATGGGTCGCCCTTTTTGTAGGGCATTGACGAAAAAGAGCGCTTCGAGGGTGGGTTCTTTTTGCTCTGCGGGAATCGGATCGAGGCTGTAGGTGAAATGGCCCGTTTCGATGCATCGTGCACTCTGGGGGCAGGAGCTGGGGGCGTAGGTGTAGGGGCGCACCGAATCGAGCAGATCCCGGCTCTTCCCTTGGGCGATGATCTCCCCCTCGTCGAAGAGGTAAACTCGGTCCATCTTGGCAGCTTCTTGCATATAGGCGGTGCTGACCAGGGCAATGGTGCCTTCGCTTTTGCGAATTTCCCGGAGGATCTCCCAGAGTTCCAGGCGACTGAGGGGATCGACTCCGGTGGTGGGCTCGTCGAGGATCAGGAGTTTTGGACGATGCAAAAGGGTGCAGATCAGGGAGAGCTTTTGCATCATCCCTCCGCTCAGCTGCCCGGCCAAACGATCGGTGAAAGCGCTCAGCCCCGCCATATGCAGAAGCCTGTCGCGATAGGAGAGGAAGGCTTCATCCTCTCGGAGGTTCCGAATGCGGGCGAAAAATTTCAAATGCTCTTCGACGCTGAGGTTTTTATAGAGAACCAGGCCGATGCCTTGGGGCATTAGCCCGATGCGGTTTTTGATCGACTCGGCCTCTTTGGGAGAATGATAAAGGTGGTCTTCGAAGCGGATCTCTCCGCTGAAGTGTCCCACGCCGGCAATCGCATGCATGAGAGAACTTTTGCCTGCTCCGTCGGCACCGATGAAGCCGAGAATCTCTCCCTTGTGAGCCTGTAAAGAGGCGTCACGGATGGCCACGTGATCTTTGTATCGGACGGTAACTCTTTGCACTTCCAAAAGGGCATTTTTCGCAGAGCACTCGGATTCGGGAGCGCCTTCTCGGGGAGTCATCGGTTTTCTCGCCCCCTGTTTGTTTGAAAACTTTGCATGGCGTTAAATTTCCGGCAATTCATGCAAAGAAGCGGGTAGATGCTTGCCGTCGGTGGAGACGACCCCGACGGCGGGGAGCCCGAGTTTGAGCTCGGGAACCTTTCGAAGCGGTCGGAGATGGACGGCGAAGACCCGCTGGATCCGGTCGCTGCGTACGCTGACCTCTTTGGGGGTGAATTCGGCCTTTTGGGCGACGCGAATCACCCTGGCGGGAATGGGGCGATTCGGCGCGCCGTCGAGGAAGATTTCGGCCTTGTCCCCGATCTTGATCCTGCCATTTTGCAGCGTATCGACGAAGATTTTGAGATAGAGGCTTGCGGGATCGATGAGGGTGGCTACGGGCATGCCGGCGGCGAGGACTTCTCCCGGCTCGGCGATCTTTTCGATGACGAGTCCGTCGACGGGGGAGCGAAGGGTCATCTCTTGCAGCATCGCCGCGACCTCTTTCTCTGCCGCGTAAGCTGCACGGACGCCTTCTTGGAGGGCTTCGATCCCCTGTTGCAATGCTTTGATCTTACTCTGTTCGGCCTGGGCTTGGCTCAAATCGGCCCGAGCGACGGTCACGGCGGTGCGAGCGGCTTTGAGTTTCTCTTGGAGAGACGCGAGTTTGTCCCGGTCGGTCCGGAGCTTGAGATCGGCCTGCTCGAAGCGCTCTTTTGGAAGCAGCGCTTTGAGATAGAGGTTCTGGACACGGTTGAAATCCCGCTGATCTTGCTCCACGACTCTCTCCAAGGCAGCGACTTCGTTGGAGAGCCCTTGCAGAGCGGCATTGCGGGCCTCGAGTTGAGCCTGCGCACGGGTCAGGGCCAGGGGAATCGTTTTGCGGGCGATGGAGAGCTCGGTTTTTTTGGCCTGGAGCTCTTTGGATTTGGCCGCTGCCTGATCCCGGATGCCGGCCAGTTTTTCCCGAAGTTCGTCGCTGCGCAGACGGGCCACCGTTTCTCCCCGACGGACAGAGTCTCCGTCATCGACGGTGACCGTTTCGACTCTTCCGGGATATTTGACGCCGAGACGGATCAGGTCGCCGTCGATTCTTCCGGCTCCTGCGATGAGGTCGGGAGGGAGGCGTTTGGGATGGAGCTTCTGATAAATGGCCGCTGCGGCAAGCAGCAAGAGCAGTGCGGAGAAAATACCGAGCCAGTAGCGTTTGAGTCCGTTCAAATCCATCCCTCCTTTTCGAGCATGTTGCGCGCTGCTTCTCTTCCCGCTTCGATCACGCTGGAAGCCTTGTGAAAATCGTAGGTTCCGCAGACATCCTTGGAAACCTCGATGATTCGGTCGGCAGGGTAACCCCCGAGACGGTAGCCGATCAGGGTTTTCTGCATCGAATCGAGCGTCATATCCATGATATCGAAAAGGTGGTACTCCGACTCTTCCTTGTCCACCCATTTCTTGGCACGCTTCATCAGCGCATCGATGATCCGATCCGCCTCGTTCTGTTTTTTACGCTCGGCAGCTTTGAGTGGAACGGGACGGAAAGGTTTGTCGGCATAGACGTTGACGGCCAGGGTCATTTCGGTGGTGTCGGCCATGGTCGGTGCCACCGGGAGGGGGTTGAGGGCACCTCCGTCGACCAGGAGCATCCCCTCCATCTCGACCGGGGTGAAAAAGGTGGGAATGGCGATGGAGGCGCGGACAGCCCGGAGTAGATCCCCCGACTGGAACCAAACCTCCTTGTTGCGCAACAGATCGGTGGCCACGGCGGTATAACGGATCGGGAGTTCTTCGATCTTCGCTTCGCCCATGAGTTCGCGGAGTTTGCCGAAAATCTTCTCCCCCTCGACCAATCCCCGGCTGTCCCAGCTCAGATCGATGAGGGAAGCCAGATCCAAGGCATCCAGTCCCAGGACCCACTCTTTGTAGGCTTGCATACTCCCCGTGGCGTAGAGCGCCCCGACGAGGGCTCCCATGGAAGCACCGCTGATGGAGGCGATCTCCATGCCGTGTTTTGTCAACTCTTCGATGACGCCGATATGGGCGTAGCCACGGGCTCCGCCGCTACCCAGGACCAGGGAGATTCTCTTGGGGCGTTTCACGGCATCATCCCTTGAAGGAAGCGGTGGAAGATCGCTTCGGGGCTTTCGTCGGGTTCGATCCCCTCGTTGTACCAGTGCTCGATGTATCCGGTGACGTAGCCGTTGAGGAGGTAGGCGGCCTGGAGGCAGTCACGGCAGGCGAAAGGTTTCTCTTCGCTCAAAAGTGCGAACTGCTCGGCCAGGTATTCGGCGATGGGGCGGATCGGACTCTCTCGCCGGATATTCATCTTGAAGAAAAAGAGGGGATCACCCAGAATCGGATCTTCGAAGGCCCGGCGTTTGCGGGCAAAGGTTTCGAACTTGAGGGCGATGAAGAGGATCAACCGTTCCTCGGGGGAGTGCAACGGCGCGCTTCGCTGAAGCAGCGTTTCTCGAAAACGGTGGATCTCATGGGTGATATATTCGTAGAGCAGGGCATCTTTGGAGGGAAAGAGCTTGTAGAGGGCTCCGACGGAGATGCCGATGCTCTCGGCGATCTCCTGCATCCGAGGATTGCCGAACCCGCTCTGCTCGAACAGCTCGTCTAGCGCGTCGAGCACCAGTTCCTTCTTGGTTTCACGGAGTTTGCTTTTGATCGTCTCTTTCATAAGGGCAATCATAGAAGAATATTTCTTAAATCAGAATGAATTAATACTTTTGTGAATATAATTCACCAATTCATACAAAGGTGGAAGAGGGCGTATGGCAAAAAAAATCGGAACCCTGGTGATTCTGGGCTTGGTGCTCTTTTTTGCGGTGATGGGGACTCGCTATCTGCACTATCGAAAGGTCAATGCCGTAAGCGATGCCGCTTTCATCAAGAGCGATCGGCTGGCGATTCTCGGCTTCAAGGTCGGGGGAAAGGTGATTCGTTTGAATCCCGTGGAGGGGGATAGGGTCAAAAAGGGGGAGGTCCTTGCCAGGATCGATCCGGTGGATTTTCGAGTAAGTCGCGAGAGGGCACTTCATCAACTCCAGGCGATGAACGATGAGGTGAAAGCCATGCGCCTGAAGAGGGCGCGACTGCAAAAGATCCTGGCCGATCAGCAGGCGATGGCTGCGGTGGATGTGGATGCGCTCTCCCAGCGCATCGCTGCGCTGGAATTTCGTATCGCGGCGGCGAGGAAGCGGCTGCAGAAGCTGAGCCTGGACACTGCACGCTATCGGCGAATGTTTGAGCAGCGACTCGTTGCCCGGGGAGATTTCGAAACGATACGTACGAAAAAAGAGGCACTGGGTGAAGAGATCGACGGGATGATCAAAGAGCGCGACGCCCTCAAAGAGCAGAGGAAAAAAGCCGTCATTGCCGAGCACATCGCCAAGGTCAATCGAAAAGAGATTCGAGAACTCGAAGCGCAGATCCGTGCCAAAATCGCCCAGGAAAAAGCGCTACAAAAGAGCATCCAGGCGATCGACGACGAGATCGCTTACAGCGTGCTGCGTGCCCCTTACGACGGGATCATCGCCAAAAAGTTTATCGATGCCCCCCGCGTGGTCAAAAAAGGCTCACCCGTCTACGCTCTGGCCGACCCCAAGGCTCTCTACTGCGAAGTGCTTCTTTCGGAGAAGAAACTCCACGGAGTCCGCCCCGGCAACAAGGTCAAAATCACCGTCGAAGCGCTCCCGGATCGGGAGTATCACGGCACCGTCTCCTCCATTGCCCCGACGAGTGCGAGCACCTTCAGCCTCGTTCCCCGGGATATCGCCAGCGGGGAATTTACCAAGCTCGACCAGCGTTTCGTCGTCCGGATCAAGCTCAAAGAGATCGAAGGGTTGAGAGCGGGGATGGGGGCGACCGTCGCCATTCGGCGACGGTAGTGGATTGGTTTATTGGTTATTGGTGTATTGGGGAGAGAGATGAAAACACTTGGAAATTTGGAGATTTATCGCTTATCGTTGGAGTTGTCTGAGATGGGATGGCAAATTTATCAAAATCTTCCCAAGACGTTCCGGTTCGATATTGGGTCGCAGTTTTTACGCGCGGTTGACTCTATCGGAGCGAACATTGCAGAAGGATATGGGCGGTTTCATTACAAAGACAGCATGAAGTTTTATTACAATGCTCGCGGCTCTCTCTGGGAGAGCAAACACTGGATTCTTCTCTTGTATAGACGGGACTTTATCGAGAAAGAGTTCTATCTTGATTTCCTTAAAAAAATCGAGATTCTCGGGAAAAAACTGAATAACTTTATCGGTAGGCTGAAACATGCCCAATAACCAATACACCAATACACCAATTACTGAAGCGAAAAAACCCTGGGAAATCACCCCCAAAGAACGTGCCATCTTCTCCATTATCGTTATGACCGGGGCCTTCATGGCGATTCTCGATACGACGGTGGTGGATGTGATCGTGCCCAAGCTCACGGGGCCTTTGGCGACGGATATGTACGGGGTGCAGTGGATCATCACCAGCTACATGGTCGCCGCGGCGATCGCGCTGCTGATCACCGAGTATCTGATCAAGCGTTTCGGAGCGAAGGGGGTCTTTCTCTCGGGGGTGGCGCTCTTTACGGCGGCTTCGTTCGCCTGCGGGATCTCCTCTTCGCTCGAGGAGATCATCCTCTTTCGGGTGATCCAGGGGGTAGGGGAGGCGTTGATCATGGTGACGAGTCATATCATGATCTTCAGCTATTTCCCGCCGAGTATGCAGGGGCTGGCCATGGGGCTCTACGGACTGGGGGTAAGCTTCGCCCCCGCACTCGGTCCGACCATCGGAGGGTACCTGACGGAGTATTACAATTGGCGGATGGTCTTTTTCATCAATGTACCCGTGGGACTGCTCTTGGTGATTGCCGGGCTGGTCTATCTGCCCAGGGAGAGCTTTTTCGAGAAGCTTCGTTTCAACTTCGTCAGTTTCCTGCTCCTTTCCTTCGCGACGGTGACGCTGCTGATCATGCTCTCGAAAGGGCAGCAGTACGGCTGGTTCAGCTCGTCGCTGATCGGACTGCTTCTGATGCTGAGCCTGATCGGCTTTGCCCTCTATTTCCTGAGTGAACTTTGGTCGCGCAACCGCCTGATCGATTTTTCACTCTTTCGCAATCCCCTTTTCGCCAACGGGATCATGATCTACTTTTTCATCCTCGGCTTCTCCATGTATCAATATTTTTATCTGCTGCCGGTCTATTACGAGCATATCAAGGGGCTCCCGACGCTGGATGCGGGGATCGCGGTCTTTGCCTTTGCGGTCTTTATCGGGATCTTTTCGCCTCTGGCGGGGATCCTGGCGGACAAGATCGGGGCCAAGCGCACCGTCGCGCTGGCGACTGCAGTCTATGTGCTGGCGTCGATGCTACTGCTTCCGCAGCTGAACTACTATACGCCCTTGCATCAGGCGATGCTTTTGACGATTCCCTTCGGGATCGGGATGGGGCTCTTTTTCGCTCCCGTGACGGTGATGGTGCTGCAAAACGCCCCGGGGCACAAAGGGGAGTTGGCGATCGTGCTGATGGACTATTTCCGTTTTGTAGGAGGGAGTTTCGGCACGGCGCTGGCGACGAACAATATGGAGTATTTCAAAAATATGCATTTCCTGCGGATGAATGAGCTGCAAAACAGCGATTTTGTGGCATATTATCTGCAACAGATGCAGGAGTGGGGCGGTCTGAGCTTGGCGAAAGCCAAGGCGGCCTTCGCCCAGTACGAGACGTTGATGAGCGCCAACTACGGCTTTTA
>CAYUXG010000020.1:0-10834 GCA_964448735.1 uncultured Nitratifractor sp.
AAAATGGCGACAAAAAAAGAGATCGAGGAGATCAAAAAACGCTTTCTCGAGCACTATCCCGACAGTGTCACCGAACTGCATTATCGCAACCTCTACGAACTCCTCGTCTCCGTCATGCTCTCGGCGCAATGCACCGACAAGCGGGTCAACCTCATCACCCCCGCCCTTTTCGAACGCTATCCCGATCCCGCGACCCTCGCCAAAGCCGACGTGGAAGAGGTCAAAGAGCTGATCCGAAGCTGCTCCTTCTTCAACAACAAAGCCAAAAACCTCGTCGCTATGGCCCGCATGGTGATGGAGAAGTACGGCGGAGAGATCCCTCTGGATGAAAAAGAGCTCGTCAAACTCCCGGGCGTCGGCCAGAAGACCGCCCACGTCGTAATGATCGAGTATGCCGGAGCCAACCTGATGGCCGTGGACACCCACGTCTTTCGCGTCGCCCACCGACTGGGCCTCAGCAACGCGACCACCGCCAAGGGAACCGAAGAGGATCTGGTGCGCAAGTTCAAAACCGACCTGCACCGCCTCCATCAGGCGATGGTCCTCTTCGGCCGCTACATTTGCAAAGCGGTCAAACCCGAGTGCGAACGCTGTTTCCTGACGGAATACTGCAAAAGCAAAGAGAGTTTCAAAGCCAAATAGGAGTCTGCCATGCTGGGAGAATATATCAACGGCGGTCTGATGCTGCTGATCATCATCGCCGCCCTCATCATCCTCAAATCCCCCAAAAAAGAGAAAAAAGATGGGAAGCAAAAAGATTTAAAAGAGGATCCACACTGAATCCACAGATCCCTTTTATGATGCGGTCATCAAATTTTTAGGAGTACAACGTGAAAAAGCTAATCGTCGCCTTGCTGGGGCTCAGCGCCCTGCTCATGGCCGAGCTCAAAACGATCGATGCCGATACCCTGATCAAAATGCAGGCCAAAGGTGTCCCCGTCATCGACATCCGCACCCCCCAAGAGTGGAAAGAACGCGGCGTCATCAAGGGAGCGCATTTGATGATGTTCTTCGACGAACAGGGACGCCCCCATATCAAAGAGTGGATGCAAGGCCTCTCTAAGCTCATCAAAGACAAAAAGAGCCCCTTCATCCTCTACTGTGCCCACGCCAACCGCACCAAAGCCCTGGGAAGCTGGCTCAGCGACAAAGCCGGCTTTACCAACGTCTATCAACTCAAAGGCGGCATCGAATACGGCTGGATCGAAGAGGGAAAACCGGTAGTCAAGCCGGAAAATTAAGCGCCTTCGGCGCCGTCATTCGTCATTGGCCATTGGAGAATTTCGGCAGATTAGAGAGAATCGTGTTGCATAGTACCCCACTTCCATGCAATCCA
This sequence comes from uncultured Nitratifractor sp., assembly GCA_964448735.1. Lineage (GTDB taxonomy): Bacteria > Campylobacterota > Campylobacteria > Campylobacterales > Sulfurovaceae > Nitratifractor. The sequence goes on from CAYUXG010000020.1 coordinate 1,337, forward strand.
AAATTTAAAATTCAAAATCCATCATTCCACGTTCAGCATTTCCCCGAGAGAATGAAATCCACCGTATTGTTCACGTACGCGTTGTGCTTGTTGTCCTTGAGATAGACGATGTAAAATTTGCGCTTCATCGTGTATCCCTGGATGCGGGCTTCGTAGAAGGTTCCGTTTTGCACCTCCTCCTCGATCGCATAGTGAGAGATGATCGAGACGGTGGGATGCTCTTTGTCTTTTTTGGCACGTTTGACCGTCTGGAGCACGGCGGTGGTGTTGCTCACCTCGGAGAGGACGTTGAAGTCGCGGCAGGCGACGCCGAGCTCTTCGAAAACCTCCTTGACCACCTGGCGGGTCTGGCTCCCCTCTTCCCGGCAGACCCATTTGAATTCGTAGAGATCTTCGGGGCGCAGGACTTTGGGAATGGGAACGTTGCTGAAGACCACGAGCTCATCCTCCTTCCACTCGCGGACCACCAGAGCATCGTCGAAAATCGGCGCCTCGATCAGCCCCAGATCGATCTGGCGGTCTTTGAGCATCTCCACGATTTTCCGACTCACTTCGATCGTCAATTTCACATCGTTGTTGATCACTTGGCTCAGCGTATTGAGACACTCTCCCGGCAGTACATAATTGCCGATGGTAAAGGAGGTCCCCAGACGAAAGGTGATCTTTTTGTTGATGATCTTGAGGATGTCGTAGTCGGCGTCATGGATGCATTTCTCCAGACGCACGGCGACCTTGTAGAGCTCTTCTCCCGCAGCGGTGAGTCGAATACCGTTCTTCTTGCGCTCGATGATCTTCGTATCGAGATAGTTCTCCAGAAATTTGATCTGCTGGGTTACCGCCGGCTGGGAAATCCCAAGTTTCGCCGATGCACGGGAGAAACTCCGCTCCCTCACCACCGTCAAAAAGGTCTCCAATTTCGTGAAATCTTTAAGCATTTCTCCCCCTCTCCCCCATTCATCCAACCTAGATCAATGAGGGATCTATATAATTATTTATTAGAATCATAACATTTTTTTCGATAACTTGCACTTATTCCTTAGAGGGAAGATAAGAAATTTAATACTATAAAGATATAATCATTTAACATAAAAACCCGTGAAAGAGATTTGGACCCGATGTTGAACGAATTGAATGAAACTCAGAGAGAGGCAGCCGAACATATCGACGGCCCTCTGCTCATCCTGGCCGGCGCCGGCAGCGGCAAGACCAAAACCCTCACCACGCGCCTGGCTTACCTGATTGGAGAAGTGGGCATCGACCCGGCCAACACCCTGACACTGACCTTCACCAACAAAGCGGCATCGGAGATGCGGGAACGCGCACTTCGGCTCATCGGAGATCGCTCCTCCTACCCTCCTCTTCTGTGTACCTTTCATAAATTTGGCCTCCTCTTTCTCAAATTTCACATCGACCGCCTGGGACGGGAGAACAGTTTCGTCATCATCGACAGCGACGACAAAAAGCGTCTGATTCGCAGCCTACTCAAAGAGCTGGGGATCGACCTGAACATCTCCTTCGTCGCCAACGAAATCTCCAAATACAAAAATACGCTTCTCACTCCCGAAGAGGTAATTGCAAAAGCCGAACTCCCCGATTACAAAAAAGCGGCGAAACTCTACGAAGCCTACCAGCGCAACATCGAAGAGAACAATCTGGTGGATTTCGACGACCTGCTGATGCTCAGCTACCGCATCCTCGAAGAGCATGAGGATCTGCGCAAAGAGACGAGCCGACGCTACCAGTACATCATGGTCGACGAATATCAGGATACCAACGAACTGCAGTACAAACTGCTGCGGATGCTCACCAGCGAACACGACAACCTCTGCGTCGTAGGGGACGACGACCAGAGCATCTACGGTTGGCGGGGAGCCAATATCCGCAACATCCTGGAATTTCACGAACATTTCGACAACACCAAGGTGGTCAAACTGGAGGTCAACTACCGTTCCACCCAACCCATCCTCGATGCTGCCAATGCCCTGATCGAGCACAATACCCGCCGCCTGGGCAAAAAGCTCATCAGCCATCGGGGAGAGGGACCCGAAGTCAAACTGCTCCACTCCCTCGACGAGAGCCACGAAGCCCGCAACATCGCCCAGAAGATCAAAGATCTCCTCGCTGAGGGAACGCCTCCCGAAGAGATCGCCGTGCTCTACCGCATCAATGCCCTCTCCCGCTCTCTCGAAGAGGGCTTCACCCGGGAAGGTCTGAGCTTCAAGCTCATCGGCGGAATCCGCTTCTACGAACGGGCCGAGATCAAAGATATCATCAGCTACTTCCGCGTTCTGGCCAATCCCCACGACGACTTCTCCTTCCTGCGCATCATCAACAAACCCAAACGTGGCCTGGGCAAGACCACCGTGGGACGGCTCCAACGCCTGGCCCACGAGCGGCGGCACTCCCTCTACCAAAGCATCGACGAACTTACGCTGGAAGAGTTGGCCCAAGGGATCGGAAAAAAGCCGGCTTCCACGCTCAAAGAACTTATCGAAACAATTCACGAACTCCAGGAAGAGAGCCGAAAATCTCTCTACAATTTCGTGGATTACTTCGAAGAGAAAATCGGGCTCAAAGAGTATTACGGAGCCATGGTGGACGGATTCGAGCGCATCCTCAACATCGACGAATTTTACGGCTATCTGCGCGATTCGGTGATGAAAAACCCGGAACTGACCCTGGATGAGTTCCTCAACGAAATCTCCCTCCAGAGCGACCAGGATGAGGTGGAGGGCGACGCCATCACCATCATGAGCATCCACGCCGCCAAGGGGCTGGAGTTCGAGCATCTCTTCGTCATCGGAATGGAGGAGGAGTTTTTCCCCCTCCTGGGCGACGGATGCAATATGGAAGAGGAGCGCCGTCTGGGCTACGTGGCCATCACCCGGGCCAAAAGCGACCTGACGCTTTGCTACTCCGACAGCCGCTTCTACAAAGGACGCAGGAAGCAGCTGGAGAAGAGCCGTTTCCTCGGCGAAGCGGGATTGATCCAAAACACCAGCCTCAAAGTCACGAAAAACGCCGATTATAAAAAGGGAGATCTGGTCAAACACAAGATCTTCGGCATCGGCCGCGTCCAGGCCGTCACCAAATCGGGCAAAGAGTACAAACTCCGCATCAACTTCGGCGGTACGAAAAAGGAGATCCTCAGCTCCTTCGTCCAGCCGGTCTAGTTTTTAGTGAAGAGTGAAAAGTGAAGAGTGAAGAGTTTTGGAAAATGACGCCCCGGCGTCATCGTTTTTTTCGATCATTAAAAATTTTTTCACTCATCTCCCAATTACCAATGACAAATGACCGGTTTCTCGTAAAACTCCGATGGAGTTTTGCGTCATGAACCTCCTCTTCGTCACCGACAAACCGATCTTTCGCTCCTCCAACCGGCATCTGAGCACCCTCAAACGCAAATACGGCACGAAGAAGATGGGCTTCTCCGGTACCCTCGATCCCTTCGCCACGGGCTGCCTCATCGTCGCGGCGGGCCAATACACCCGGCTCTTTCAGTATCTCAAAAAGACGCCCAAAACCTACCGCGCCACCCTCTGGCTCGGAGCCGAATCGGCCAGTCTCGACATCGAAAACATCCTCTCGATCCGTGACGTCCCTGCCGTTTCTGAGCAGCGTATCCGGGAAGTCCTGGCTTCGATGGAAGGGGAGCTGGAGTACCTGCCGCCCAAATACAGCGCCAAGAAAATCGGTGGGCAGCGCGCCTACCGTATCATGCGCGAGGGGGGCGACGCCGAGATGAAAAGCGTACGATCCAAGATTTACGAAATCCGCTTGCTACACTACCGCCACCCTTTCGTCACCTTCGAAGCCACCGTCGGCGAAGGGACCTACATTCGCAGCCTCGGAGCGATGATCGCCGAAGCGCTCGAGCTTCCGGGCACCCTGAGCAGCCTGCGGCGTTTGAACGAGGGAGCCTTCCGCATCGAAGGGGAACGTCCCCTCGATCCTCTGAAATACCTCGCCCCGCCGCCAAATGATTATCTCGGCGATCCCGAATGGCTGGATCTGGGGAAAAAACTCCAGAAACGTTTTTTCCGAAGACAGGAGAACGGTCTCTACGTCGTCGAAAGCGAGCGTTTCTTCTCGATCCTCGAATTTTCCGACGAGGGGATCCGCTACCGCCTCAACCGCATAGAAAAATTCCGGGAAAACAAAGAGTGGAGAATGCCAAGATGATCGAAATCCATGCCCCCGCCAAGGTCAACATCTTCCTCAAGATCACCGGACGCAAAGAGGGCTACCACACCCTCCTCTCCCGTTTTATGCAGGTGCCCGAGCTCTACGATACGATCCGCTTCGTCCCGGCGGAGTGTGATCGCTTCACCCTCGAAGGATGCGGCGAGATCCCCCTCGAATCCAACACGATCACCCGGGCCTTTCATGCCCTCAACGAAGCGACCGGGGATTTGGAGATTCTGGAGTTTTTCCATCATCACAAGGTGGTCGTGCAAAAGCGCATCCCCTCCCAAGCGGGCCTGGGGGGCGGCAGCTCTGACGCGGCGGCTTTCATGCGGCTGGTGTACCGCGTCTGCGACCTGCGCATCTCTCTCGAAGAGCTCGCCCGCATCGGCAGCCGTATCGGCGCGGACGTGCCCTTCTTCGTCCACGACTACCCCAGCGCCAACGTCACGGGATTTGGAGAGATCGTCGAAGCTTTCGACGAAGAGCCCTTGCCTTTGGAGATCTACACTCCCCCCGTTGCTTGCGATACCGCCGCCGTCTACCGAACCTTCAAAGAGCGCTTTTTCGACCGGATCGACCCTCTGAGCTTCCTCGGATGGGAAAAGATCCCCTCGGCACGACTGCTCGAACGCGTCCACGATCCGATTCTGCTCAACGACCTCTATCCGGCCGCTTTGAAAACATGTGAAAAACTTGAAGAAGAAGCCCCTGACGGGTGGTATTTCAGCGGAAGCGGAAGCAGCTTTTTCCGCCCTCGCAACGCTTAGGGTTCGAGGACTTTGTTTTTCAAGACATACTCCTGGGTGAAGAAGGGGTCTTTCACCCCCAGTCTCTTCGCCATCTCTTTGCTCACTTGACGATAGACCAGCTGATAATTGATGATCTTCGTCCCGGCGGGAATCGGGATGCTTTCCGTCACTTTACTTTTGGGAGGAATCCGGGTATCGGATGCAAGCTTGACGGCAAGATGAGGAACGGTGCGCTTGCCGTTCTTGTCTACCCATACCGCTTCGAAATTCTTCTCCACCGTTTTGAGCAGCTTGTCGTGATCTCCAAAGAACCGTACCTTCATCTCGATCCGCCTCAATCCGTATCCCGTAGGGATCTTGTGAGGCGTGTCGTTTTTCAAAGTGATAACGACCTTGCCCTTCTCTACGCGCCCGGAGATTTCAAGATACTTCTTGTACATATCGCTGTTGTCGATGCTGGCGAAGAGATGATCGCGCACCATGCGCTTCTTCGGATGGCCGTAGTTGGTCGCATAGCCCTCCTTCTTCGCACTCATATGGCATTCGACACATCGGGGCTTATCCCCCGGAGCCGCGTCGTACTCTTTGCCCGTAGCGTAGACCGTCACGCCGTGGCGGTTGCTGTCGCTGTAGTGGCAGACGAAACATAAGCGATTGGGATCGTTGACGAAAAAGTCTTGATACTGTGTCTTGTGGTAGGGGGATTTGGCATCTTTAAATGGGCCGTACATCAATCCCTGCGGGCCAAAAGTCACCGCTTCGAAGCCTCTTTTCTTGCCGCTTTTGTCCAGATGGATCTCTTTGACGTTGTGGCAGACGACACAGTTGATCCCGTTGCGCATGTTGGCATTGTCGAAGACTTCATGGGTCTGCTTGGTATCGACTCCGAGGAGGATATTGAGTTTGTCCGCCGACGCAAGGCGATGCTTCTCGATGCGGGGATGATGGCATTTGGCACACTGGACGATCACTTCTTGGCGGGTTTTGGTCAAATCCTGCGACGTGATGTAATCGAGCGTCTTGGCGTAGAGATCGTTTTTGCTGTAGTGTGCGTGGGCATGGCGGGAGGTCTCCCATTGATGGGAACGCTGTTGATGACACGTCTTACACTGGAGATTGGTCGCATATTTACTTTCGATCTTCTCCGCCGAAAGAGTCATCCACCCACCAATCAATAGAATGGCGACGATGATGTTCCTTGCTCTCATTCCCTGCCTTTCCTGCTATAATTGGCCGCATTATAACAAAGCAAAGGCAGTAGGAGTATATGGCGATCAAAATCATTGCCCGAAACAAGAAAGCAAAATTCGAATATGAGATCCTCGAAAAGTACGAAGCGGGCATCGAACTGCAAGGAAGCGAAGTCAAAGCCCTGCGCAATGGCCGGGTCAATCTCAACGACGCTTACTGCCGCTTCATCAAAGGCGAACTCTGGCTGCTCAACGCCCATATCGGCCATATGGAGAGCACCAACCGCCACTACAGCCGCGACGAACGGGCCCCGCGCAAGTTGCTTCTGCACAAAAAGCAGCTTCATACCCTCTACGGGAAAGTGAGCAAAGAGGGACTCACCATCGTGCCGCTGATGCTCTACTTCAACGAACGCAACCGGGCCAAACTCTCCATCGCCCTGGCCAAAGGCAAAAAGCTCCACGACAAACGCGAAACGCTCAAACGCCGCACCATGGAGCGCGAAGCCGCCCAGGCGATGAAAAACCGCAGCCTTTGAATCGCTTCACCGGTCCCGGTGCAAAGCGGCTTTGATCCTCTCGTAGAGCCGTACGATCCTCCGCTTCCATCGACCGTTTCCTCCGGAAAAGAACCCTTTGATGGCTTCTCGAGCGCTACGAAGCCCTGCCTTGATCTCCTGTAAACGCCGCATCGTCTCTCGGTAGATCGTGCGGGTTTTGATCCATTCCAAGAAAGCCAGGAGTTTTTCGTAACTCCATCGAAACCAGGCAAATGAGAGAAGTTTGGGTCGGCTGACGCCGAAGAGCCAGAAGGTAAAGGCGGCAATGGGAATCTTCAGAGCATAAAGCAGCAAGCCCGGCAGCACCATCCCCTGCACGATGAGCACCCCCGCCGTCACCCCCGCCAACTCCACCGAGATGAAAAGAGCGACGAAAAAGAGCAGAATCAGATAGCGGTTGATGCGAAGCACCGCTCCCTCGAGTCTCTGCAACAGCCGCAGATTGCGAATCGCCTCGTAAAGCGGCTCCGCCAATCGCTCCCAAACCAGCTCTTCGAAGAGGATGAAGATCAGAACGAGAAAATACTCGAAGGGTCGGAGAAGTTTACGGAAAAATGAAGCCATGGCTTTGTACTTTGAAAAATGAATTGGAGAAAATCAGAATTTTGTTTCGATTTGCTGTAGATTTGCAGGTTGTGGTGAAGGAGCTTGCAATACGCAAGTGACTGAACCGCTCCTGCAAAGATGCAGTGAAGCGGAACAAAAGACTATTTTCTGCGGAGTTCTTTGATCCGGGCAGCCTTCCCCTTGCGATCGCGCAGGTAGAAGAGCTTGGCACGACGGACACGTCCGCGGCGAACCACTTCGATGTTTTCGATACTGTCGGAGTAGAGGGGAAAGATCCGCTCGACGCCGATGTTGTTGGCACCCATTTTCCGGACGGTGAAGGTACGGCTGATCCCTTCGCCGCGCAGGGAGATGCAGACTCCCTCGAAGTTCTGGACGCGCTCTTTGTTACCTTCTTTGATCCGTACGCCGACGCGGACGGTGTCCCCGGCACGGAATTCGGGAACGCTCTTGCTTTCCATTTGTGCTTTTTCAAAGCTTTCGATGTACTTGTTCTTCATACTTTTGCCTTCGCTCGTTGATATAAGTCAGGTCGGAAATACTTTGTCCTGGACAAAGCCATCTGCTTTTTAAGAGCAGCGATTTTACTATGATTACCCTTTAGAAACTCTGAAATGATCTCTTTTCCCGCGAAACTGTCCGGCTTTGTGAACGACGGAGCCTCCAAAAGCCCCTCTTCAAAACTCTCTTCCGTCAGGGAATCTTCATTGCCCAACACGCCGGGGAGGATTCTGCTGACGGCATCGCAGAGCATCATCGCCGGCAGTTCGCCCCCGGTCAGAACCGCATCGCCCACGCTGAAAAGCTCGTCGGCATGGAGTTCGACGATCCGCTCGTCGATCCCTTCATATCGGCCGCAGACCAGTACCAGGTGCTCTTCTTTTGCCAGGCGCCGGGCATCCTGCTGTCGAAAGGGTTTGCCCACGGGGGTAAGAAAAATCGTCCGGAGCGAAGGGGAATTCTTTTTCAGATCCTCGAGGGCATCGTGCAGCGGCTGGGGAGACATGAGCATCCCCGCCCCGCCTCCGATCATCGGTTCGTCCACCTTTTTGTAACGGTTGTCGCTGTACTCTCTGGGATTGCAAAAATCGATCGAGATTTTCCCCGTTTCCCGGGCACGCCCCAGGATCGAGGCGGAGAAATACCCTTGCACGATCTGCGGGAAAAGCGTCACGAAGGTAAAGCGCATCAGCTGGCTTCCAGGATCGCTCGGGTATCCCGAGTCTCGATGCGCCGACGTGCTTCATCGACGCTGAGGATATAGCGAGGAATGTAGGGAACGAGAAAGCTCTCGGGCAACCCCGACTCCTTCAATGCCGCATCGGTGTCGATCAGGAGATAATCCGTATCGAGCATCCGCTGGATTTCGCGAACCTCCCCGAGCTTCTCTTCCCCCTCGAAGAGTTCCGAACCGACGATGTCGAACCAGTAGTGCTCTCCCTCTTTCAGAGGACAGAGTTCACGGGTCGTCGCTTCGTCGCTGTAGATGCGGGTGTTGGTGAGTTTTTTGGCGGATTCGAGGCTCTCATAACCGACGAAGCGGATGAGATTGCGGGAGGGGTTGTACGAGGCAATCGTCAAATCGCCCCGGTTACTCCGGAGAGTGACGCCTTTTTTAAACTGTTGGGGAAAATCGGTATGAAGATGCAGTTTCAAATCGCCCTTCAAGCCGACCGTCCGGCCCACCTGAGCGATGAAAAACTTCTGCCGATCCATTCCTCACTCGCCGGCTTTGACGTTGAGGCGATAGCTTTTGCCGTCTTTGGCTTTGCAACCGGAGATCACGGTCTTGATCGCATTGATCATCCGCCCCTCTTTACCGATGAGCTTTCCCACGTCTTCGGCATGGGCATAGAGCGTGATCTCTTCGTAGTTTTCATCCAATTCTCGCTTCTCGATCCGCAGCACCTCGGGGTGCTTGACGATCAATTGCGCATACGACAGGATGAAATCTTGAACCATAACGGAGTAAATACGCTCTTACTTGCCGGCCAAGCGCTTGACGGTGGGGCTCATCTGAGCACCGACGCTGAGCCAGTAATTGAGCCGCTCTTCGTCCAGGCGAAGTTCTTTCTCTTTACTTACGGGGTTGTAATAGCCGATCGATTCGATCCAACCTCCGTCGCGGCGCTTGCGGCTGTCGGTGACGACGATGCGATAAAAAGGCTTTTTCTTGCGTCCCATACGGGTCATTCTGATAATGGTCATGGTCTTTCCTTACGTTGAATATGTTGAAATTTGTTA